>NZ_JBITFY010000001.1:150632-227905 GCF_044456585.1 Streptosporangium sp. NPDC050855 | reverse complement strand
TTGGGGGGGGGGGGGGCTCCCGTAACTCCGGTGGTGGGGGGGGCGCGGCAAAACCCGCCCGCCCCGCGACGTCCCCGCCCCCGGTCGGCCCGCGAGCACGCGGGAACGGACCCCGTACTCGCGTGACAGGACCGCGAGCGACGGCGGCGCGATCAGTGCGAGGCGTCCAGGAGCGCGTCGAGCTCGTCCTCGGGAAGACCGAGGTCGACACGGATCCGGTAGCGGGTCCGCAGCAGGGCGAGGTGCTCGCCACCGCCCTGCACGGCCCGGTGCGCCCCCTCGGTGGCCCACCGATGGGCCTCCGTCAGGTCACCGTAGGCGACGAGGGTCTCGGCGATCGTGAGAGCGGTCGCCGCGGTGACGTCACCGCCGGCGCGGATCGCCTCGATCACCTCCCTCGCCTCACCGGGCTGTTCGAGCTCGAAGAGGGTGTCGGCGATCCCGGCACGGGGGTCGACGCTGACCTCGCCGCCGTCGTCCACCGCCCGCTGGAAGCAGTCGAGAGCCCGGGCGGGCTGCCCGGCCTGCCGCCACTCCTCGGCGGCGAGCACGAGGATCGCCGCCCGTGATATGTCGCCGGACGCGTACGTCTCGACCAGGGTTTCGAGCCGCCGGGCCAGGTCTTCATGATCGTCGGCCAGAAGTGCCTGCTCAAGCAGTCGATCAAGCTGCTCACGTGTCACATGCGCCACATCGCGAGAGTACCGAGCGACGCTCGATCGCGTACGCCCAACGGCAGGTATTGTCACCGTGACCTTGGGTAAACGAATCATCACGATGCGCGTGTCCTCCCAGCGCAACGGGCATATGAGCGGCGACTCCTGCTAGGGGAGGGCATCCGCCGGGGGGAGCCGTGATGGGCATGTCCAAGCAGACGGCCTTCGTCCTGATGCTCCTCCTGGCCTTCTCGGTGATCGTTCCGGGGTCGGCGGGGTACCTGTCGGTCAAGATGGAGGCCATCGGACAGGCCCACCGGGAACTGCTCAGCCTGGAGAGCAGGATTCAGCGGGAGCGGCTGGCCGCCCGGATCAGGAGGGTGGAACAGGCCTACCGGCACCGCAGGCTGCAGGCGGCCGCCTCTGCCGATCGCCGGTCCTGTTCGTCCGCCCGCGACTCCACAGGCGAGCGCGACGGGACGGGAACGGCAGGACGCCGCCCGCCCGCCCCCGGCTCGGTCGTCCCCGTCCCGGCCGGGCAGGACGCGGAAGGACCGCGCGAGAGGTGGATGCGCCACCGGTGGTTCCACACCCGGTGGCAGGACCTGCAGCGACAGGACGCGCAGCGGCGACAGGACGAGGAGCGGTGGGCCCGGTGGCAGAGCCGCGACCTCGACGAGCGGGACGTGGCGGCGGGACGGTACCCGGCGGGCGGGACGGCCGGGTCCCCGGAGGCCGCGGAATCCGCGGAGCCCGCGGAGCTCGCGGAGCTCGCGGAGCTCGCGGAGCTCGGGGAGTCGTACGAGGCGAACGGGGTCCTCGGAGCGGGCGGCCAGGCCGTCGCGCGGGACCGGTACCCGGCGCGGTTCGAACGCCGGGGCAGGATCGAGGCGCGCGGGGAGCAGATCACCGACGGCCCGAAGACCGGCCGGGAAGGCGACCCGGAGACCGGTCGCGAGGGCGACCCGAGGACCGGCTCGGGGAGCGACTCGGGGACCGGCTCGGGGACCGGCTCGGGGAGCGATCCGGAGGCGGCCCCGGAGGGCGGTCGGGAGATCGGGCGGGAGGAGGGCCGCAGGACACTGTGGCGGCAGGGGTCCCTCCCCGCCGGTGGCGAGGGCCTCGCGGGGCGGGGCGGGGAACCCCCGGAGGAGGATCTCCCGCCCGGCGCCGCTCAGTCCGAACCGCGCCCGAACTGGCGGTTCAGGTAACCGCGGATCAGGCGCTTGGCCTCGTCCACGATCTCCGGGGCACCGTTCGGGTCCCGCCGGAAGGCCAGCTTGAGCACCGCGTCCCCGGCCTCGACCGCGACCAGGATGGCCAGGTCGAACTCCTCGCTGTCGGCCAGCCCGTACTCCTGCAGCAGCAGGCCGCGGAGCCGTCCGGCGATCACCGTGTTGTTGTCGGACTCAGGGTCGAGCAGGTTGAGGTCGACGACGTCGCCGAAGTGCAGGGACCGGAAGCCCGGCACGGTCCTGTGCATCTCCACGTACTCGTCGATGATCGCGTCGATCGCCTCCCACCAGCCGGCGTAGTCCTCGGACAGGAAGCGGTTGCCGACCCGGGAGACGAACCCCTCGACGTGGCGGCGGGTCACCGCCTGGGCGATGGCCCGCTTGTCGGGGAAGAACTGGTAGACCGAACCGATGGCGACTCCGGCGCGCTCGGCGATCCGGGTGGTGGAGAGCGCGTCGTAGCCGATCTCGTCGAGCAGGTCGGCGCACGCGTCGAGCATCCGCTCGACGCGCCGCGCGCTCCGGCGCTGGGTGGGACGGCGCCTCAGGGGCGCCTGGCATGACTCCTCGGCAGGCACGATGGACACCCCACCATCTTGCCCCTACGGCACCGCGGGGTCAGCGCTTATTCGTCAATCTCGAGATTTCTCCGCTCCCGGTGAGTCGTGCCACACCGCGGACGGCCGCCGGGGAGATGCGCGAGAGCGCGTAGCCGAACGTGCCCTCGGCGTTCACCGGGACGACCGGCAGGTTGCGGTGGACGGCCCGCAGGATGTGCGCGGCCACCCGCTCGGGCGGGTACCCGCGCGCGGCCACCGCCTTCGCGGCCGGCCCCTCGGCGCCCTCGGAGAACTCGCCGACGTAGACGGTGTTGTGCGCGATCGGGGTGGAGACGAACCCGGGGCAGATCGCGGTGACCCCGATGCCCCGCCCGGCCAGCTCGGCGCGCAGGCAGTCGCTGAGCGACTTCACCGCCGCCTTGGAGACCGAGTACGCCGGCAGCAGCCGGGTGGGAAGGAAGGAGGCGACCGAGGCGAGGTTCACGATGTGACCGCCCTGGCCGCGCTCGACCATCTGCGCGGCGAACAGGCGGCAGCCGTGGATGACGCCCCACAGGTTGACGTCCAGGGTGCGCCGCCAGTCCTCGACCGAGTGGTCCAGGAAGGCGCCCGCGACCACGATGCCCGCGTTGTTGACCACGATGTCGGCGACGCCGTGACGGTCCTTCACCAGCCGGGCGAACTCCTCCATCGCCGTAGCGTCCGCGACGTCCACCCGGAGGGCGTGCGCCGCTCCCCCGCGGTCGGCGATGCCCTCGACGGTGCGCCGGGCCGCGTCGAGGTCGATGTCCGCGCAGATCACCTCGGCTCCGTGCGCGGCGAAGGCGCGGGCCGTGGCCCGGCCGATCCCGCTGCCCGCGCCCGTGATCACCACCAGCCGGTCGTCGAAGGGACCGCGCTCGCCCGGCCCGGCCCTGCGCAGCTCCCTGGACGGCTCCGCCCCCTCGACGTGCTCGACGAACTCGGTGATCATGTGGGCGAGCACGCGGGGGTGGCTGCGCTGCGGCCAGTGCCCCGCGTGCAGGCGGCGGTGCCAGAGCCGGGGCGCCCATAGGTACGTGGAGGCGAGCAGCGCCGGCGAGACGAAGGGGTCCTTCGTGCACTCGACGAGCTGGACGGGGACCTGCGGGAGGGGGGCGTCGTCGGACGCGCCGCCGGAGAAGGGCAGGTTGGCCCGGTAGAGGCCGAGACCGTTCACGCCGTCCTCGACAAGCGTGTCCGCGGGGTGCCCCGGGCGCGCGGGCGCGCCGAAGCGGTTCGCCAGGCGCGGCAGCGTCGCCCGCAGGACGGTCTCGGGGAGCGCGGGGATCTGGAAGGCCCCGATGTACCAGGAGCGCAGGAGCTGGCCGGCGACCTTGTTCCTCTTGCCGTGCCGCATGAAGTCGGCCGCCTGGCCGGGGTGCACGCCGCCCAGGGAGGTGAAGGAGAGGATCCGTTCCTCGATGCCCGGCCTGCCGATCAGCTGCCAGCCCTGGATGGATCCCCAGTCGTGCCCGGCGAGGTGCACGCCCGGCTTGCCCACCGCGTCCAGGACGGCGGTCAGGTCGGCGGCCAGGTGGTCGTAGTCGTAGCCCGAGGTCTCGGACGGGGCACCGGAGAGGCCGGCGCCGCGGACGTCGTAGCAGACCACGTGGAAACGGTCCTGCAGCAGGTCGGCCACCTCGTCCCAGACCCGGTGGGTGTCGGGGTAGCCGTGCACCATCAGGACGGTGGGCGCGGAGGGGTCGCCCTGTTCGAACATCGCCAGCCGTACGT
Organism: Streptosporangium sp. NPDC050855; assembly: GCF_044456585.1. NCBI lineage: Bacteria > Bacillati > Actinomycetota > Actinomycetes > Streptosporangiales > Streptosporangiaceae > Streptosporangium > Streptosporangium sp. NPDC050855. The sequence continues at coordinate 223,699 of NZ_JBITFY010000001.1, read as the reverse complement.
CACCGGACTCGACCCACCGCATGACAGCCTCCTGTTGGACGGTTAGTCCAGTACAGTAACGGAACAGAATCAGCTTCTGCCCACCCCATACCCCGTCGGCGGTCCCGTATGGGCGATGCCCGGCGGGCCGTCCGCGCCGGGCCGCCCGGCACGGGCGCACCTGTGCGGGCGTGCCGGGTGAGATCCCGTCCGCGGCTCGCGTCCGCGCGGGCGGACGCGTCAGCCGGATCCGGCCGGCTTGGCGGACAGGCCGGTGCAGGCGCGCAGCGCCTTCCAGCCCGCGATGGCCTGCTGCCGCCCGAGCCCGGTGATCGGGATCGGCACCCCGCCCTGGATCCCGGCCGGGGTCCACCGGTCCTTGAGCACCTTGCGGCCGTTGATCGTCAGGGTGAGCACGCCGGTCCTGCCGGTGTCGGGACCCCAGTTGTAGAAGACGAAGTTGCCCAGCCCGTAGTTGACGTAGCTGTTCTTCAGGTAGCCGCCGCCCAGCAGGATGTGCGCGTGGCCGCCCACCACGACGTCCGCGCCGGCCGCGACCAGCTTGGGCGCCAGGGCGCGCTGCGCCTCGTTGGGGCACTTCTGCAGCTCGGTGCCCCAGTGCAGGTGGACGATGACGGTGTCGGAGTTCCTGCGGGCCTTGCGCACCTCCTGGATCAGCCGCGCCTCGTTCTTGGCCGAGGCCAGGCCGCCCTTGTCGCCGGCCGCCGTCCACGCCTGGATGAACTCCGCGTCCAGGACCTGGGTGGCGCCGATGATGGCGACGCGGTTGCCGTTCACCGTCGTCCGCCAGGGCCGGTACGCCTCGGCCTCGTTCCTGCCCACGCCCACCACGGGGAACCTGGTGCGCTTGATGGCGGCGAGGGAGTCGGTCAGCCCGGCCTGCATGTAGTCCATGCCGTGGTTGTTCGCCAGCGACGCGACGTCCACCCCGGCGGCCTTCAGCGCGGTCAGCGCGGTGGCCGGGGCACGGAAGGTGTACTGCTTGCCGGGGGCCGGGGTGCCCCCGGTGGTGATCGCGGTCTCCAGGTTCACCATCGCCAGGTCGGAGCGCCTGAGCACCCTGGCGATGGGGCCGAGCGCGGTCTTGGGGTCGGCGTTCAGCCGGGTCCGCAGCACGCCCTCGAAGTGCACGTCACCGCCGAAGGAGATGGTGTACGGCCTGCGTTCCGGCGTCGGGGTGGGCTCGGCCCGGTCGGTCGGCTTCTCCACGACGTCCGGGGATCTCGCGGGAGCGGCCGACTCGGCCGCGGAACAGGCCGCGAGAAGCACGGCCGAGAGGGTGATCGCGGCGGCCAGGGCGGGGCGGCGGGCTCTGTACGTGTCCATCGGTATCCGAGGATGCCACCTCACCCCCGCCCGGCGACACAACTCGCCGGAGCGGATTCGATTCCTCGCGACGCGAACGGGTCGCCCGGTCGAATCGCCCGGGTTCGGCCGGTGACACCCGCCCCGGGGAGGACGTCGAAGCGCCCGTCCTTCACCGCCGCGACGAACGCGGCCCACCCGCGGGCGTCGAAGACCAGTGACGGCCCGCCCCTGTCCTTGCTGTCCCTGACCGCGAACCCCCGCCCGTGCAGGTGAGCCACCTCGACACAGTTGCCGTTGGTCGCGCTCTGCTGACTTTTCCGCCAGATCACTCTGGATAGGTCAACATCAGACACAGCCCACCCCTTCTCCCACCAGGGACCATAAGGCACCTTAAGGATGAAGGCGTGATGAAGAACGTGCAAGGTATTGGGCACGTCGAGATAGGACACCGTATCCTGCACGGTCTCCCGATGTGCGATGATTCTCCCCTGTCCCACCGGCGGGCCGTCAATCCATCCGGCGGGCAGAAGCGATGAAAACGCGATAAATCACGACGGGGCGGCTCTTGTTCTCTTACGAGAGTTCCGGGGCCGCTTCCCGCTACATGTCGAACTCCCCGTCCTTCACCCCCCCGACGAAGGAGTCCCACTCGCCGGGAGTGAAGAGGAGAACCGCACCGGACCGGTCCTTGCTGTCCCGGACCCCGACGCGTCCCCCGTCCAGCCTGGCCACCTCGACACAGTTGCCACTGGCGGCGCTCAGGGCGCTCTTCTTCCAGATCACGTCATTGTGATTGTTCGCGTTCATTGTTTTTCCCGGAAATTCTTCGAAAGCGACGGAGCAGCGGCGGACGATGATGTGCCGCTACCTGTTCCAGTACTCGATTGTCTTCTTGATGAGCTCCTGCGACGCCGCCTCGTCGAGGGCGCATTCCATCAGGTGTCCGAAGGCACGTTCATACGTGTAGACGATTTCCGCATCCTCGACGAACTGCCCGCCGCGGAGAGACTCCTCGTAGACGACGTCGGGAAAGTCGGCAAACTCCAGGTGCAGGAAAGCGCCGGTGGACACCGGTGGCGGAACGTCCTGGGGAAGGATTCTCATCTCCACGTGCTCCAGCTCCGAGACCTCGATCAGGTGCACGAGCTGGTCCCGCATGACGCGGGCGTCACCGTACTGGTTCTTCAGCACGGACTCGTGGAGCACGCTCACATGGACCAGCGGGTCGGGCACGTGCAGCAGCGTGCGCTGGCGCGTCATCCGTATCTCGACCCGGTCCTGGATCCAGCTCGGCGGGAGCCGGCTGGCGTCCTGGCTGGCGTGGTGGACGCCCAGAACGTAATCCTCCGTCTGGAGAAGGCCGGGCACGATCTGGGGTTCCCAGTTCCGCGCCCTGGTGGCCTCCGCCTCCGTCCCGATCAGCGTGATGTACTCCTCGGGGACGGAACTGCGATATCTCTCCCACCACCCCTTCTGGGCGGCGTCGTGCCGTAGCGCGACCAGGATCCCCCGTAGGGGCTCCTCGACCTCGTACAACTCGATGAGCGCCTCGACGTCGGCCTCCTTGGCCAGCGTTCTGGCGGTCTCGATCCGGCTGACCTTGGCGGTCGACCACCTCAGGCGGCCGGACACCTCGTCACCGGTCAGGTCGAGCCCCTCGCGAAGCCTGCGCAACTCCAGGCCCAGCCGTCGCCGGCGGAGCGCTGGACTGCCACGCTGCGGCATCACGACCTCCTCACCATGACGGGCGGGCGTGTGTCGCGGCCTCGACAGGAACCCGACGAATGATAGTGCAAATTGCACCGACACTTGCAGTGTATGTGTGGAAGTTTATTGCTTTTTTCCTTACGGCAAGTCTTGCAGCCAAATCTATGCTGAGCGACTATCAGAACAGGAAGGGTCTCGAAAGATCGGGGAAACCACCGGCGATCGTCCGGGGGAAGCGCCTTCGGGATCTGTCCGAGCCGTGCGCGGGGCGGGACGGGCGCACGGCCGATCGGCGACGCCGTCCGCGAGAGGAACACGGGGTCGACGCGGGGAGGCCGTCAGGGGGACAGGGGAATCGGCCGGCGACGGCCCAGAGTCGCACGCGTCAAAAAGAAACGCCTTCATCGGCGTAAAAAACACCGGGCCGGCGGCCACCGACCCGGTTGGCACAAGAACTCCGCGTCAAAGCCACGAAGGGAGTCTCCTATGTCCTTCCACCGTACCAACAGAACCCGTGGAATCAAGACCTTCATTCGCAATGTGATCTACGTGACCGACCGTGAGCTCTACATGGACCAGGATGAATGGGCCTACCGGCTCGGCTGGACCGTGACCCGCACCGGTTTCTGCGCCAGGTACTACCGCGAGCCCCGGTTCGACCTCCTGCGGGCCGAGCGGAGCGCCGCCCCCGCCCTGGCCCTGGCGCCCGTCCTCGACCCGGGGGCGGGCGACGTCGCGGCGTGAGCTCCGCGGCGCGTGCGCCGTCCCCTCGGGTCCCGGAAGCCCCGGAGTTCGCGCTCCGGGGCTTCCCCTCGTCCCGGCCCGCGGCCATGATGAGTTCATTCGTCGAACCCAGGAGTGCCGATGAGAACAGCGCACCGGACCTGCCCCCTCTGCGAGGCCGTCTGCGGTCTCCGGCTCACCCTCGACGACACCGGGCACGTCACCTCGGTCAAGGGCGACCCCGACGACCCGTTCTCGCGGGGGTTCATCTGCCCCAAGGGCGCGAGCCTGGGCCGCCTGGACGAGGATCCCGACCGGCTGCGCGTCCCGATGGTCCGGACGGGCGAGACGTGGCGGGAGGTCTCCTGGCAGGAGGCGTTCCGCACGGTCGAGGAGGGCCTGTCCGCGGTGATCGGCGCCCACGGCCGCTCCGCGCTGGCCGTCTACGTCGGCAACCCCAACGCCCACTCCATGGCCGGCGCCCTGTACGGCGGGCCGCTGATCCGGGCCCTGGGCACCCGTAACGTCTTCTCCGCCAGCACCGTCGACCAGATGCCCAAGCACGTCTCCTGCGGCCTGATGTTCGGTGACCCGATGGCCATCGCCGTGCCCGACCTGGACCGCACCGACCACCTGCTGATGCTCGGCGCCAACCCGCTGGAGTCCAACGGCTCGCTCTGCACCGCCCCCGACTTCCCCGGCCGCCTCAAGGCGCTGCGCGCGCGGGGCGGCCGGCTCGTGGTCGTCGACCCCCGCCGCACCCGCACCGCCGCCCTGGCCGACGAGCACCTGTTCATCCGGCCGGGCACCGACGCGTACCTGCTGTTCGGCATCGTGCACACGCTGCTGGCCGAGGATCTCACCTCGGTGGAGGTCGAGGCCGACGGGCTGGAGGAGGTCCGGCGGCTGGCGAAGGACTTCGCCCCCGAGGCGGTGGCCCCGGTCTGCGGCGTGCCCGCCGACCGGATCGCCGGGCTGGCGCGCGAGCTGGCCGCCGCCCGGACGGCCGCCGTCTACGCCCGCATCGGCACCTGTACCGCCGAGTTCGGCACGGTCGCGCAGTGGCTGGTCGACGTCGTCAACATCCTGACCGGCAACCTCGACCGTCCCGGCGGGGTCATGTTCGCCAGGCCCGCCACCGAGAACGGCCGCCGGACCAGGCCGTACACCACGGGGCGCTGGCACAGCCGCGTCCGGAACCTGCCGGAGGCGAACGGCGAGCTGCCGGTTGCCACCCTCGCCGACGAGATCGAGACCCCCGGGGAGGGGCAGATCAGGGGGCTGGTCATGGTGGCCGGCAACCCGGTCCTGTCGGCGCCCGGCGGGCCCCGGCTGGACCGGGCCTTCCGCGACCTGGACTTCATGGTCTGCGTGGACCCGTACCTGAACGAGACCACGCGGCACGCGAACGTCATCCTGCCGCCGCCGCGGACGACACAGTCCCCGCACTACGACCTGACGCTGCTGTCGTTCGCGGTCCGCAACTACGCGCGGTTCTCCCCGCCGGTCCTGCCGCTGGAGCCCGGACGGCCGTCAGAGGCGGAGATCCTGGCGCGGCTGGCGATGATCGCCTCGGGACAGGGCGCGGACGCGGACCCGGCCGCGCTGGACGAGCCGATCCTCGACCGGATGCTCGCCAGGGCGGTCGAGACGCCCGGCTCGCCGGTGGAGGGGATGGACCCGGCCGAGCTGCGCGCCTCGCTCGACGGCGGCAGCGGGGCGGAGAGGCGGCTGGACGCCATGCTCAGGCTCGGCCCGTACGGGCTCTCGCTCGCCGCGCTCCTGGACGCCCCGCACGGCATCGACCTGGGACCGCTGGAACCCCGGCTGGCGGAGATCCTGCGCACCGCCTCCGGGAGGGTGGAGCTGGCCCCGGCGCCGCTGGTGGAGGACGTCGGGCGGCTGCGCGGCCGGCTGGACGTGCCGCCCGCGGAGATGGTGCTGATCGGCAGGCGCCACCTGCGGTCGAACAACAGCTGGCTGCACAACGTGGGACCGCTGGTCGGCGGGAGCAACCGGTGCACGCTGCAGATCAACCCCGACGACGTGAGAAGGCTCGGGCTGGACGGGCGGGCCGTGGTCCGGTCGGCCGCCGGAGAGCTGGTCGTGCCGCTGGAGCCGACCGACACGATCATGCCGGGGGTGGTGAGCCTGCCGCACGGCTGGGGGCACGCCGGAAGCGCTCAGCCGGTGGCCGCCGAACACGCGGGGGTGAACGCGAACACGCTCACCGACGATTCCGTGGTGGACGTTCCCTCCGGAAACGCGGTGTTCAACGGGGTTCCGGTGACACTCGGCCGCGTGTGATCCCATGATCGCTCGGAAAAGGGGGATCGGCGCGCATTAGGCTTGCGCGCGTGACCACCCCTCCAGCACAGGACCGCCTGCACGCTCAGCTCAGCTTCGCCATGGAGATCGACAAGCTCAGGCGCGTCGTCCGCCGCAACACCCTCATGGACGGGTCGCGGCGGGAGAACGACGCCGAGCATTCGTGGTACGTGGGCATGCTGGCGATGGTCCTGGCCGAGCACGCACCACCGGGCACCGATCTCGACAGGGTCGTCGCGATGCTGCTCGTCCACGACATCGTCGAGATCGACGCCGGTGACACGTTCATCTACGACAGCCAGGCCGTCGAGGCCCAGCTCGGCATAGAGCGCAAGGCCGCCGACCGGATCTTCGGGCTCCTCCCCGACGACCAGGCCGAGCGGCTGCGCGCGCTCTGGGACGAGTTCGAGGAGCGCAGGACGCCGGAGGCCCGGTTCGCCAAGGCCCTCGACCGCATCGCGCCCATCATGGCCAACCACCACAACGAGGGCGGCACCTGGTCGCTCTACAAGGTGACGGCCGAGCAGGTCCTGGAGAAAGTGAAGATCATCGAGGAGGGGTCGCCGACGCTGGGCGCCTACGCCACCGAGATCATCGCCCTCTCTGTCAGCCGGGGGCATTTGGCGCGTGCATAACGCCTTTCCCGGGTAGGTCCCTAAGGGCTAAGAAAGGGGCGATGGTGAAGGAAACCGTCAAAACAGGACGCAGACCTTTCAAGCGTCTGGTGCCCGGGGTGGAGCTGACCGACCGGATCGAGCGGTCGCCCAGGGCCGACAGGCCCATCCGCGTGCTCGCCAAGGCCGTGCGCCGGCGGATCGGCCCGGGACCGCTCCGGGACCTGCTGCACGGGGTGCCGATCGGCAAACCGCTCCATCCGCCGCTCGCCAACCTCGCCCTGGGGCTCTGGGCCGCCACGGCGGTGCTGGACGCGACCCGTGCCGACCCGCGGGCGTCGCGGCTGCTGGTCGCCGGCGGGCTCGCCACCGCGATACCCGCGGTGGCGGCGGGCGTGACCGACTGGTCGGCGCTGCACCGCGAGCAGCAACGGGTGGGGTTCGTGCACGCGATCGCCAACCTGACGGCCCTGGGGTTCTACACCGGGTCCCTGGCCTTCCGGCTGGCCGGCCGGGACCGGACCGGGCGGATGCTCTCGTTCGCCGGGCTGGGCGCCGCGAGCGTGGGCGGTTATCTCGGCGGTCACCTGGCCTACCGCCAGGCCGCCGGGGCCAACCACGCCGAGTCGGTGGCCCACCTGGTGCCGCTGGGCTGGCACGACCTGTGCGAGGTCACCGACCTGCCGGACGGGCGCCCGGTGACCCGGAGGCTCGGGTACATCGACCTGTTCGTGCTCCGCGTGGGCAGCGGCGTCACCGTCCTCGCCGACCACTGCGCCCACCTGGCCGGTCCGCTCCACCAGGGACGGCTGGTCTCGGAGGAGGGCACCGCGTGCGTGGTCTGCCCGTGGCACGGGAGCACCTTCCGGCTCTCCGACGGGGCCGTCGTGCACGGTCCGGCCACCGCTCCGCAGCCGTCCTTCGAGACCCGCATCCGCCGCGACGGCGTGCTCCAGGTCCGCCCGGCCCAGGTGTGAAGGTGTGAGCCGGGCGTGACGCGGGCGCTCCGGGAGACGCGGGCATGCCGGGGTCCGGCCTGACGGGGCTCGGTGCGACAGGGCTCGACGTGACGGCCTGACGGGGCTCGGCGTGACGGCGTGACGGGGCTCGGCTGACGGGGCGCGATGTGACGCCGGTGACGGGGCGCGGGCCGGTGCGCCCGCAGCCGGGCGCGCAGGGCGGGCGACGGCCGGGCCGGGACGGGCGATGCCCCTCCCGGTCCGGACCGGGCCGCCGCGGAGCCTAGGCGGGCTTGCCGTCGGCGGGGTGTTCGACCAGGGCGAGAATACGGCTGGACATGAAACGGGCGGTGCGCACGGCCGTACCACTCCGGGTGACCTCGCTCACCTCCACCACGCCGCCGCGCGCGTTGGCGACCTCCACGCGGCGTCCCGCTCGCGTGGCGCTGACCTCGTAGGTTCGTGAACTGTCTCCTGCGTCGATGACAACCTCGACCTTGTCACCTTTCATACCTGATAAGTACCCAATGACGGACAGGTTCACCCGTACACCAGTTTGACTATCGCCACGACGCCGACGCAGACGATGAACCAGCGCAGCACCGGGGCGGGCAGCCTCCTGCCGATCTTCGCCCCCAGGAAGCCGCCGATCGCCGCGCCCAGCGCCACCATCAGCACCGCGGTCCAGTCGACCTCCGCGATGAGGATGAACAGGACGGCGGCCGAGGTGTTGATCAGCAGCGAGAGCACGTTCTTGGTCCCGTTGATCCGCTGCAGGTCGTCGTCGAGGAAGCTGCCCAGCAGCCCGATCAGCAGCACGCCCTGGGCGGCGCCGAAGTAGCCGCCGTAGATGCCGCACGCGAACACGCCCGCCCAGAGCCAGGGCCCGCCGTGCGGGCGGGCGTGCTCCCGCCGGGCGCTCAGCCACTTGTTCAGCCTGGGCTGGACCACCACCAGCACGCACGCCAGGCCGATCAGCACCGGCACGACGATGTCGAACGTCTCCGCGGGAAGGTAGAGCAGCAGGACCCCGCCGATCACCGCGCTGACGATCGTGGGAAGACCCAGCCGGACCAGCCGCTGGCGCTGCCCCTTCAGCTCCGCCCGGTAGCCGAGCGCGCCGGTCAGCGACCCGGGGACCAGGCCGATGCTGTTGCAGACGTTGGCGACGATCGGCGGCATCCCCAGCGCGACCATCGTCGGGAACGTGATCAGCGATCCCGAGCCGACGACCGCGTTGATGCTCCCGGCCCCGATCCCGGCCACGAAGATCGCGACCGCCTCCCACGGTGTCATGCGCTTCCCCTCACGTGTACGGCTCGCGCCCGTCGAAAGGTGCACGGCACTCAACGGATGCTAGGAGGAGATCGACGACCGCCCGGCGGCGGGGTGGCCCTGACCGGGGTGCGGGGACCCGTACCGCGCGGGGACCCTCACCCGGCGGGCGGGGCCCCGGCCTCTCGCCCGGCGGGCGGGGCCCCGGCCTCTCGCGGACCCGCCGACGCACCGGATCCGGCGGGGGAGGGACGGGGAGAGCGGGGGGCCGCGTCGCCTCCGGATGCCGGGGAGGACGACCGCGACGAGAGGGTCCCGGGCTCGGGGTCCCCCTCGGCGATCTCCAGAAGCGCCCGGAGGTAGGCGTAGGTGAGGACCTCGGGGCCGGGCCCGCCCTCGCGGACGGCTTTCAGGAGCATCTCGGCCGCCTCGGCCTCCCCCACCGCCCGTTCCCTCCTGGCGTCGGCCTCGGCCCGTGCCGCGAGCACCGCGGCCTCGGCCTCCCCCTGGGCCCTGAGCACGGCGGCCTGCCGCGTGCCCTCGGCGTCCAGGACCGCGGCCTCCCTGCGCCCCTCGGCGGCCAGCACCGCCGCCCTCCTGTCCCGCTCGGCGCACGCGTGCCGCTCCATCGACTCCCGGACGGAGACCGGCGGGTCGATCGCCTTGATCTCGGCCCGGCCGATCCGCACCCCCCACGCCTCGGCGGCCCGTCCGAGCGTCGCGCACAGCTCGACGCCGATCTCCCCGCTGGAGGCCAGCGCTTCCTCCAGGTCCCTGGAGCCGATCGCGTCGCGGAGCGCGGTGACGGTGAGCTGCTCGACGGCGAGCAGGAAGTTGGCGATCTCGTAGGTGGCGGCGCGGGCGTCGGCGACTCGGAAGTACACGGCCACGTCGACCGAGACCACCAGGTGGTCACGGGTGACGACCGGCCGCGGCGGGAAGGAGACGGCCTGCTCGCGCAGGTCGACGACGTCCCTGATCCGGTCGATGAACGGCACCACCAGGCTCGGCCCCGGGCCGAGGGTGCGGTGGTAGCGCCCGAACCGCTCCACCACCCCCGCGGTGCCCTGCGGCACCACGTGGACCGTCCGGTACGCGGCGAACGCCGCCACGGCGAGGACGACGAGCGTGGCGACGAGCGATTCCATGACGCATCCCCGGCGGTCGATTCCCGTGGAACCCTGACCGAAGGATATTTGCTTTTCCCTTCACCGGCCTTTGAACGGCCGATAACGGTCTCAGAGCTGGTGCGCCCTCGCGTACCAGCGGCCGTCGCGCCCCCGATCCAGGCTGAGCGGGACGCTGAAGGTGCGCGACAGGTTCTCCGCGGTCATCACCTGCTCGATCGGCCCCTGGGCCACCACCGAGCCGTGCCGCAGCAGCAGCGCGTGGGTGAACCCTCCGGGGATCTCCTCCACGTGGTGGGTGACCAGCACCATGGTCGGCGCCTTGGGGTCGTGCGCGAACGTCGCCAGCCTGCGGACCAGGTCCTCGCGCCCGCCCAGGTCCAGGCCGGCGGCGGGCTCGTCCAGCAGCAGCAGCTCCGGGTCGGGCATGAGCGCGCGGGCGATCTGGACCCGCTTGCGCTCCCCCTCCGACAGCGTGTTGAACCGCCGCCGGATCAGGTGGGCGCAGCCGAGCTGGTCGATCAGCTCCACGGCCCGCGTGACGTCGTGGGAGTCGTACTCCTCCGTCCACCGGCCGAGGATGGCGTACGAGGCCGTGAGCACCAGGTCGATGACCTTCTCCTCCGGCGGGACCTTCTCCGCCAGCGCGGCGCTCGCCAGCCCGATGCGGGGCCGCAGCTCGAAGACGTCACTCTGGCCGAGCCGCTCGCCCAGGATCTCCACGATGCCCTCGGTGGGGAACAGCAGAGCCCCGACCACCTGCAGCAGCGTCGTCTTGCCCGCGCCGTTGGGACCGATGACGACCCACCGTTCGTCCTCGTGAACGGTCCAGTCGATCTCCCGCAGCAGGGCCGCCCCGTCTCTGCGGACGGTGACGTCCTGTAGCCGAAGCACCTGACCGCCCATCCCTGAAGCCTCCTCGTGAATCGCTGGAACAAAACCTATTGCAGGACAAGCGCATATCGTGGATCGGTGCACCCTGATTCACCGATCTCGGCCACCCTCGTCTGCTGGGGCAACGCCTGGCTCGCCGGACAGGTGGGCCTCGACGAGGCCGCCGACCGCGTGGAGCGGCAGGCAGGCCCCCAACTCGTCGCCGGCGACGCCGGCGACGTCCCTCTGCGCGGATTCCTCGCCGACCTGCGGATCGAGGGCATGAAGTCGCTGCGGCTGGCCCTGCCCGTCGCGGGTGACCCGCTCGGTCTCACCGGACCGCCCCCCTTCAACTCCGCGGCCATCGAGGCCGGGCAGGCGGCGATAGCCGTGCTTCCCGACAGATGCCTCGGCCTGGTCCCGGTAAAGGACCGCCGCGGGTCATCGTACGCCGGGGTTCGCTGGAGCGTGCTCCAGGCCCGTACGGTGGCCCCCGACCTGCCCTCGCTGTCCGAGGCCGAGCACGAGCTGACCCGTGCCATGCGGACGGCCACCGACGCCCTGCTCGGCGTCGAGGGGCCGGCCCAGGGCAGGCGGCGGGTGGAGATCGTGGACGAGGGCCTGGCCCCCGGCTACCCCGCCCGCGCCCACCGGGTCGCCGCGCTGGCCGCCCGGCTGGCCGCGGTGCTCCGGGTCGCCGACGACCGGGGGCTCACCTCCGGCCAGATCGCCGTACGCGGCCAGGCGCTGCGCGAGCTGGACCGGGCGGTACGGCGCGCCCGGGTGGTGGCCCACCACGCCATGACCGAGCTGGTCTGACCGGCACCCCTCGGGGACCGCGCCGGGGTCCCCGAGGACCCTCAGGGGGCCGCCGGGACCCCCGGGGGTCGTCAGGCCAGGCCGTTGCGCACCGCGTACAGGGCGGCCTGTGTCCGGTCCTGCACGCCCAGTTTCATCAGCACGTTGGAGACGTGGGTCTTCACCGTCTTCTCCGCCACCGCGAGCCTTCTCGCGATCTCCCGGTTGGAGTGGCCCGAGGCGATCAGCGCCAGCACCTCGCGCTCCCGGTCGGTCAGCGGTGCCACCGGCCCGTCCTGCCCGCCGCTCCGGGCCCCGTCCTGCCGCCCCGCCGGGAGCGGTCCGGCGCCGGACAGCATCGCCTCCGCGGCCTCGGCGGCCAGCAGCACCTGGCCGCCGTGCACCGCGCGGATGGCCTGCACCAGCGCGGCAGGTTCGACGTCCTTGTAGAGGAAGCCCGCCGCGCCCGCCCGCATCGCCGGGGCCACCCCCGCGGGGTCGCCGACCGAGGTCAGCACCAGCACCCTGGGCGACAGGCCGCGCTCCGCCAGCGAGAGCAGCGCGCCGAGCCCGTCCAGGACCGGCATCTTCAGGTCGAGCAGCAGCACGTCGGGGGCGAGCGACTCCACCAGCGCGACCGCCTCGGCGCCGTCGGCGGCCTCGCCGACCACCTCCAGGTCGTCCTGGAGGTCCAGGAAGGTACGGAGCCCCTGGCGGACGACCGGGTGGTCGTCGGCGATCAGGACGCGGATCACGCGGGCACCTCCATCCGGATCACCGTGCCCGCGCCCGGCTCCGACCGCACCAGCACGTTCCCGCCGACCGCCTCGGCCCGGTCGGCCATCGAGGCGATGCCCAGCCCCCGTCCCGCGGCGGTGGCCACGTCGAAGCCCGCCCCGTCGTCGCTCACCTCCAGCACCACCCGCCCGTCCTCGCGACCCAGCCGTACGGCGACGGTACGCGCCGCCGAGTGCCTGGAGGCGTTGTGCAGAGCCTCCTGGGCCACCCGCAGGACGGCCACCTCGATCGCCGGGTCGAGCGCCCCCGTCCCCCCGTCCGCCCCGGGAGCACCGGGAGCCCCGGGAGCCCCGGGAGCCTGCGGGCCGGCCTCCTCGTCCGTCTCCCCGTCCGGGGGCGAGGACGAGAACGAGAACGAGGCCGGGTGGAGCCGGTCGAGCAGCCGGACGTGCTTGCGGAGCGTCTCGGCCAGGCCGTGCCTGCCCAGCTCGGCCGGCCGGAGCTCCACGATCACCGCGCGCAGCTCGGCCAGCGCCTCCCCGGCCAGCCTCTCCACCCGGTCGAGCTCCCGCAGCGCCCGTACCGGGTCGCCGGGCACCAGCGAGGCCGCGGCCTGCGCGGTCAGGCGCAGCGAGAACAGCTTCTGGGTCACCGCGTCGTGCAGCTCCCTGGCCATCCGGGTGCGCTCCTCCACCAGGGCCAGCTCGCGGCTGCGCTCGTACAGGCGGGCGTTGGTGAGGGCGATCGCGGCGTGCGCGGCGAACATCGTGAGCAGGCGCTGGTCGGCCTCGGTGAACCCGCCGGGGTCGCGCTTGTTGGACAGGAAGATGATGCCGAGCACCTGGTCGCCGTCGAGGATGGGCACCCCGAGGAAGTCCTTGAGCACCGGGTGGGCGCGCGGCCAGTACTCGAACCGGGGGTCCCTGCGGATGTCGGGCAGCCGGACCGGCGCGCCCTCGCGCAGCATGGCGCCGAGCATGCCGTGCTGGCGGGGCATGGGCCCGATCGCCTCCCACTCCTCGTCGGAGATGCCCTCGGCGACGAACTCGGCGAACGCCCCGGCCTCGTCGGGCACGCCCAGCGCGGCGTAGCGGGCGTCCAGCAGCCGCTGCGCCGACCGCACGATGACCTGGAGCACCTCGCGCACCGACAGGTGCCTGGTCACCGCCAGGACGGCCGAGCTGACCGCGTGCAGCACGGCGCCCGGGTCCTCGCTCTCGGAGCTCACGGAACGACTCTAGGCCGCACCGGGCGTCCGGCGCGCGCGCCGTCGGTCCTAGGTCCGCCGCGAACCGCCTAGGACCATCGGCCCAGGCCGGACCGGGTCCGACGGCCGATGTGCGGGGGGTGCCCGGTTCCTACCGTCGGGAACATGACGAAGACCGCACTCATCACCGGTGCCTCCCGCGGCCTCGGCCTGGCCCTGGCCCGTTCCCTGGCCGCCGACGGCTGGCGGCTCATCCTCACCGCGCGCGGCGAGGACGCGCTGCGCTCCGCCACGGAAGGGCTGGGCGCCCTCGTCCTGGCCGGGGACGTCGCCGACCCCGTCCACCGGGACCGGCTGGCACGGGCCGCGGCGGACGCCGGCGGGCTGGACCTGCTGGTCAACAACGCCTCCGGGCTGGGCCCGGTACCGCTGCCGCCGCTGGCGGCCTACCCCGTCGGCGCACTCGGCGACCTGTTCGAGGTCAACGTGCTGGCCCCGCTGGCCCTGATCCAGGCGACGCTGCGCGGTCTGCGGGACCGGCGCGGCGCGATCGTGAACATCTCCTCCGACGCGGCGGTGGAGGCGTACGAGGGATGGGGCGGCTACGGAGCGACCAAGGCCGCCCTGGAGCGGCTCTCCCACGTGCTGGCCGTGGAGGAACCGGACGTCACGGTCTGGTGGGTCGATCCGGGCGAGATGTCCACGGCCATGCTCGCCGACGCGCTCGGCCCGGCCGAGGCCGCGGCGGCGCCCGCCCCCGAGACCGTCGTGCCCACCCTGCTGCGGCTGGTCACCGAGCGCCCGGGGAGCGGGCGGGTGACGCACGCATGAGCGCGGGAACGAGCGCGCCCGTGACGGACGCCATGGCCGCCGACTTCGTGCTCCCCGGCGAGCTGGAGGCGCGCCAACCGCCGGAGGTCCGGGGACTGGCCCGCGACGGGGTGCGGCTGCTGGTCTCCGACCGCGGCACCGGCCGGGTCGGGCACCACGCGTTCACCGACCTGCCGGACCTGCTCGGCCCCGGTGACCTGCTGGTGGTCAACAACTCCGGCACGCTCCCGGCGGCGGTCCGGCTCGACCGGCTCGCGGTGCACTTCTCCACCGAACGCGAGGACGGCACCTGGCTGGTCGAGCTGCGCAGGTTCCCCGAGCACGGGCCCTACCGGGGCGGGACGGCCGGGGAGTGGCTGCCGCTGCCGGGCGGGGCGACGCTGCGGCTGCTGGAGGCGGAGACGCCCCGGCTGTGGCGGGCGAGCCTGGACCGCGAGGTCACCGGCTACCTGCGCCGCCACGGCGTGCCGATCCGCTACTCCTACGTGGACCGGGACTGGCCGCTGGAGGCGTACCAGACCGTGTTCGGGGTGCGGCCGGGCAGCGCGGAGATGCCCAGCGCGGGACGGCCGTTCACCACCGGCCTGGTGACCTCGCTGGTGTCACGCGGCGTCGGGATCGCGCCGATCACCCTGCACACCGGGGTGGCCTCGCCCGAGCGGGACGAGGCGCCCTACCCGGAGCGGTTCGAGGTGCCCGCCTCCACCGCCCGGCAGGTGGAGCTCACCCGCGCCGGTGGCGGCCGGGTGATCGCGGTCGGCACGACCGTGGTCAGGGCCTTGGAGACGGCCGTGACGCCGGACGGCCGGCTCGGCCCGGCGAGCGGCTGGACCTCGCACCTGGTGACCCCCGACACCGGGGTACGGACGGTGGACGGCCTGCTCACCGGGCTGCACGAGCCGCGCTCCACCCACCTGCTGATGCTCTCGGCGTTCACCGGCCGCGACCTGCTCTCCCGCTCGTACGCGGCGGCGCTCGCGGAGGGCTACCTCTGGCACGAGTTCGGCGACGTCCACCTGATCGCGGCCGCCCGCTGAGTCGGCAACTCGGTCACAAGGGACTTCCAAGTCGGGTCCGGCAGGTTGGTCCCGGCACCCTGCGGGGATCACCGGATCCAGACGGGAGTGACGAGACGCGCCGGCACCTCACCCGTCACGCCGCCGTCGCCCCGGCCGGAGACGCCCTGGTGGGAAGGTCCGGGGCCGGTCCTAGAAGCGGCCCCAGTCGTCGGCGGCGGCGCGCCAGACGTCGATGTTGCGCGGGTCCACGGTCATCCTGCGCGGCCGGTGCGTCTCGTGCTCCTCGGGGGTGAGGACGCGGTGGCCGTCGCACAGCTCGTACCTGGGACCGTGCCTGGGGTCGAACAGGTAGAACGCGATCGAGGTGGAGGCGGAATGGTTGACCATGTCCGAGGCGATGGGGACGTTCTTGTACAGGGCACGCGCCCTGCCGCGCATCACGTGGTCGAAGCTCTTCATCATGAAGCACAGGTGCGCGACGTAGTACTCCTCGTTGCGCTGGAGGGCGAGGCTGTGGTGGTAGCGGTCCTCGGCCCTCAGGAAGACGGTGACGTCGCCGACGTGGTCGGAGGACTGGAAGCCGAGCACCCCGGTGTAGAAGGCCAGGCACTCGTCGTACTTGTCGGTGGCGATGAAGGGGTGCACCAGGTCGAGTGGGCGCAGCTCGACGAGCGGCGGCTCGGCGTACTCGTGGAACTCGGTGAACAGCTCCACGATCAGCCCGTTCGGGTCGCGCACGCCGAAGCCGCGCTCACAGAGCCCCTTCATCCGGTCCTGTAGCGGGAGCACCTCCAGCCCCGCCTCGACGACCCGCTCGCGCAGGTCGTCGAGGACCTCGCCGGACTCCACGCTGAAGCCGACCGCGACCGTCTGCGACACCTCCCTGCCGGGCTCGCTGAGCAGCTCCACGCAGTGGTGCTCGATGTCGGCGCGCAGGTAGGCGTGCTCGTCGTCGTGCTGTTCGAGCTGAAGCCCCACGTGGTACCGCAGGAACTCGATGGTCGCGGCCATGTCGGGCACCGCGATCCGGGCGTACTCCATCCCGTACGGCGCCCGGCGGCGGGTGGCGGTTGTCATGGTGCTACCTCTTCTTCCTTGTCGTTTCCATGTCTCTCGTCCGCGGGGTCCTCCGGAGCGCCGAGCCCCGGGGAGGCGGGGCGCGGCCGGGTCAGAAGGGGAAGCTCACGATGGCCTGCCGCTCGATCACCGGGCGCCAGCGCAGCCGCACGAACTCCTCGTGCGAGGGGCTGTTCAGGTAGTCCAGGAGCTCCCGCTCGGAGTCGAACTCGACGACGAAGCCGTGCGTCATGCTCGTGTCGCGGGTGCTGACGTTGGGGCCGCAGGCCCAGCCGCGCATGGCCGGGTACCTGGCGGGGAACGTCTCCAGCTCCGCCAGGACGGCCTCGGCCGTACCCGGCGGCAGGTCCGGCCGGAAGCGGAAGAGCAGCACGTGTTTGATCATCAGAGGATGAAGCTCAGCCGTGCGCCCGCGTCCATGGTCTCCATCGCGGGGATCGCCCTGCGGAGCCGGAAGCGCAGCCCGTCGTCCTCCACGAGCAGGACGTGCTCGTAGCGGCCCACGTAGGTGTACGTGCCGCCGTCCCGGTAGCGGTGCACGATGAAGTTCGCCGCCACCCAGACCGTGCTCTCGCCCTGCTCCAGGATGAGCACGTTGGAGACCATCCGGTGCGTCCTGGAGTGCGGGTTCTCGGCGTGCGCCTTGCGGCTCTTGAGACGCTTGACCCTGGCGCGGATGAGGTCGTAGTCGTCGCACATGAACGAGCCGGCCGAGGAACTGTCCCAGCCCTTCCAGTCGGTGGTGGCCACCTCCAGCCGCCCGCCCTCCTCGAAGAGGGTGAACCACTCGTCCAGGCGCCACTCGTCGAGCAGCTGGGCCTCCCGGTAGAGGAAGTCCTCCACCTCCGGCCGGGTGATGGTCCTGCCGCCCACGACGTCCTCCCTGTGTCCCGTGCTCACCGGCTCAGTCCCTGCCCACGACGGCGGCCCAGTGCCGCCAGAAGCTGCGCATCGCGCCCTCGTCGATGGAGCGGCCCTGGTTGCCCTGCCGCTCGTTGGCCATGCCGCGCGACATGTCGCTCCAGTCGAAGGCGGGGTCGGCCGAGTCCGCGGTCGCCTCGATCCCGCGCTGCACCGCCTCGTACGCCTCGATGTCGTCCGGGGTGGCCAGCCCGCCGGGGCCGACGAAGCTGACCATCGTCTTGATCCGCAGCTCCCGCACCTCGGCCGGCTCGCCCACCTCGACGAACTGCCAGGCCCGCACGTCGGTCCGGTCCGGGGCGACCGGTTCGAGCTGGCGGATGGTCAGCGCCTCCAGGTCGAACAGGAGCAGGTTGGGGAAGACGAAGAGGATCCGGCTGGCGTCGGCGATCTCGGCGGCGAGCTCGGAGCCCAGCCGGTCCACCATCTCCTCGCGCTTGGCGACCGTCCGCTCCCGCTCGGCCTCGCCGAACCTCGGCTCCCAGACCATCCCGATCCGCCCGTTGTGGCCGGTCAGGATCAGCAGGCCGTGGCCGCCGCCCAGGTCGTAGGCGTACTGGTCGTCGTCGGTGACGGCGAAGCCGGTCTCGCGCAGGTAGCCCACGAAGGTGTTGTGGGTGGGGGCGAAGTGGTAGCCGTCCATCGCGTTCTCGACGGCGAGCTTCCAGTTGCCCTTGACCGCGTACAGCTGCACGCCGGGCACGGTCTCCATGCCCGCCGGGCCGATCCGGGCGGTCAGCGACATGTAGTGGGCGGCCTTGCCGAGGTGGGTCAGCAGGTCGGGCACGTCGGGGTCGAAGGCGATGAACACGAAGCCCTCGTGGGTCGCGATTCTGGGCACCGAGCGGAGCCGCATCCGCTCGCGGAACCCGTCCACGTCGGCGTAGGCGTCGTCGCCGGGCAGCGCCGCCAGCTCGCCCGAGTTGCTGAACGCCCAGGCGTGGTAGAAGCACTGGAAGAACCTGGTGTTGCCCTCGCCGAAGCGGCACAGCACCGTGCCGCGGTGAGTGCAGGCGTTGAGGAAGACCTGGATCTCGCCGGAGGAGTCACGGCAGAAGATCAGCGGGCGCCCGCCGAGGGTCCTGGTCTTGAAGTCGCCGGGCTTGGGGATCTCCGTCTCGTGGCCGAGGTAGAGCCAGGTGTGCCCCCAGATGCGGGCCGTCTCCTCGCGGAAGACCTCCTGGGACCGGTAGGCGGACCGGTGCACCCGGAACGAGAGCGCCTCCCCGTCCTCCTCCACGAGGGAGGCGATCGGATGTCCCTGTGTCAGCTGCGTCATCGCGGCGCCTGGCCTTCCTGCGGATCTTGAACGAGAATTCGAGATGCCATCTCGCTATGTGATGCTGCTACCCCGTCTTCCCGGTGTCAAGTACGGGGCCGGAGGTCGAAATGTTCGGTTACTCGGTGTTAACGGCGACGCAACACCCATGGGGTTCTCTCGGCCGGTGACAGCGACATATCCCCCGTGGAGGGACAATGCTCCAGCCGAAGATCGGCCGCATCGATGGTTCGCACTACCTTCCCACCAGCTCAGACACTAGCCTCTGGGGTCTGCTGCCCAACCGGGGCCACCTGCCGGTGCTCCACGTCGCCTCGGGCGAGACCGTCACCATCGACACGCTGAGTCACGAGGGGATCCTGGAGGACCAGGGCCGCGACCCGGTCGCCTACCTCGCCGGGTTCGGCGTCGGCGCCGACCGGGTGCTCACCGACGCGCGCGAGTTCGCCGCCTCCGGGATCCCCCACGACTACGACAACGACGGCCCTCACGTGGTGACCGGGCCGATCTCGGTCGCCGGGGCCGAACCCGGCGACGTGCTCCGGGTGGACGTGCTCAGCCTGCTGATCCGGGCGCCGTACGGGTTCGTCAGCAGCAGGCACGGCTACGGCGCGTTGCCCGGGGAGTTCCCCGAGACCCCGGCCGACACCGGCCCGAGGCCGGACGGGACCCGGGAGTACAACAGCGTCTGCGTCTTCACCGAGGTCGTCGAGGAGGCCGGGCGCCTGCACGGCGTCATCCCGTTCGGCAAGGGGCGGTCGGCGCGTTTCCCGCTCGCGCCGTTCCTGGGCCTGATGGGCGTGGCCTCCGACACCGACGCCCCGGTCCACTCGGTGCCGCCCGGCCCGTTCGGCGGGAACCTCGACATCAACGAGCTCCAGGTCGGGTCGAGCCTCTACCTGCCGGTCCAGGTGCCCGGGGCCGGGTTCTACGCCGGTGACCCGCACTACGCGCAGGGGGACGGCGAGGTCGCGCTGACCGCGCTGGAGGCGCCGCTGCGCGCCACGCTGCGCCTGTCGGTGATCCCCGCGGCCCAGGCCCGCGCGCTCCTGGGCGCGCTGGACGAGCCCTTCGCCGAGACCGCCACCCACTGGCTCCCGGTCGGCCTGCACACCGACCTCAACGAGGCCATGCGCCGTGCCGTACGGGCCGCCGTGGGCTTCCTCGAACGCACCCAGGGGATGGAGCGGCCCAAGGCCCTGGCCTACCTCAGCGCGGCGGCCGACTTCGAGGTCAGCCAGGTCGTCGACCAGGTCAAGGGAGTGCACTGCATGATCAGGAAGGCCGACTTCGGGCTGTGACCGCTCCCGGCGCGCCGCCTACCCCTCGGGCAGCCAGACCGCGTCCCGGAAGTCCGGGCGCGGCGGGCTGAACACGTCGACGTTGACGCACGGCCCCTCGATGGGCTCGACGTGGTGCTCGGCGCCCCGGGGGACCAGCAGCATCGACCCCGCCGACATGGCGTGCGGCACGCCGTCGACGTAGTAGTCGCACCGGCCCCGAAGGATCAGGACGAGCTGGTCGAAGTCGTCGTGCCGGTGCGGGTTGAGCGTCATGCCGACGGCCAGCTCGTGCCAGGCCAGCATGACCTCGTCGGTGGAGTACACCTTGCGGGAGACCCCCGGCCGGATCACGGTCGCGGGGATGTCGTCCCAGTTGACCGCGAGGCCGTACAGCAGCGGGCTGAAGGTGGTCATTGCGCTTCCTTCCATCGATGGATCACCTCGCGCAGGGCCGAGCCGAGGAGTTGCACGTCGGAGCCGACGACGAGGTAGCGGGCGGCACCCAGGCCGCCGCCGGTGAGCAGTTCCTCGTCCGCGCGGGCGATCCAGCCGCCCGGCGCCACCCCGGCGGACAGGGCCGCGCCGACGATCTCCTCGACCTTCGCGCGCAGCGCCTCCGGACCGGGAAGCCCCATGCCGACGACCAGGTCGGTGGTGCCGACGAAGGCCACGTCCAGGCCGCCCACCAGCTCCGGCACCGGGTCCAGGGTGACGGCGGTCTCGATCTGCCCGACGAGCAGCGGCGGGTCCTGCGCCTCGGCCGCCAGGTAGGCCGCCAGGTCCACCGCGCCGAAACCCGCGGCCGGGTGCGACAGGCTCACGCTCCGCCGCCCGTGGGGGGCGTAGCGGGTCGCGCCGGTCAGTGCGGCGACCTCGGCGACCGCGGTCAGCGTGGAGAGCTGCACCCCGGCCGCACCGGCCTCCAGCACCCTGTTGATCAGCGCCGGGTCCACGGCGGGCACCCGTACCAGGGCCGGAAGGCCCGTCGCGGCGGCGTGCCGGACGAGCGCGAGCGCGGTCGCCTCCGGCAGCGAGGAGTGTTCCAGGTCCACAACGACGAAGTCGAACCCGGCCTGCCGCGCGAGGTCCACGCAGTCGGCGCTCGGCAGCTTGAGGAACGTGCCGACCACCCGGTCCCCACCGGCCAGCGCGTCCCGCAGCCTCCGCCGCAACGCGGCGACCCCCGCCGCCGGGACGGCCCGGGACGGCGGTTCCCGGGTCGCCGGCTCGAAGGACGGCGCGGCCGGTCCGCAGGGTACGGTCACCGGTCCCGGTCCAGGCCGCGCCAGGGCGTGGTCTCCACGCGCCGCCCGTGGTGCAGGACGAGCGCGGGCTCCAGCCGGGAGGCCGTGATCGAGTTGCCGGACGCGTCGGGCAGGGTCGTCTCGGGGGCGTCCTCCAGCACGGTGACGTGCGCGGGACCGCCCTCGACCAGGGTGCCGTAGCCCTCGGCGTCCAGGCCGAGCACCCGGGCGGGGGCGATGGTCATCCGCGGCACGATCTCGTCCATGGTCATGCCGAGCGCGCGCAGCTTGGCCGCGCTGGTGACCAGGTCGAAGACGGGCCCGCGCCAGTTGCGCGCGCTGGTGTCGGAGGTGAGCAGGTCCGGCAGGAACCCGTCGGCGATCGCCCTCCTGGCGACCTCGAAGCTGAGGTTGCTCCTGCCGTGGGCGCTGTCGAAGAGCACCCCGCGGGCCCGCGCCTCCCGCACCTCGGCGATGACCTTGTCCCCGTCGAGGATGCCGTGCGGCTTGCCGGTGTAGCAGTGGGCGACGACGTCCCCCGGGCGGAGCAGGCCGAGCACCTCGGGTAGCGGCTCCTCGGTCTCCCCGATGTGGACCATCAGCGGCAGCCCCGCGTCGGCCGCGAGCGCGAGGGAGGTCTTGAGCAGCGAGCGCCAGGCCGGGCCGACCACGTCCTCGGAGAGACGGATCTTGAAGCCGCGGACCACACCGGGGTTCTCCGCCGCGACGGCCAGCGCGTCCTCGGGGACGAGCGTGGCCGGGTTGAGCAGCTCGCCGAAGCGGAAGTCGATGAGCCCGAGCACCGAGACGTTGAGGAAGTTGACCAGCCGCATCTCGGCGGCCTGGACCACGTACCGGTCGAAGGCGGCGAAGGTCGAGGCCCCGACCGTGCCGGCGTCGGCCGCGGCCACCACCCCCCGGCGCAGGTGGGCCTCGTCCGGCGGGGCGCCGACCTTCGAGACGTTCTCGAAGACGTGGGTGTGCCCCTCGACCAGGCCCGGCATCACCCACTTGCCGGTGCAGTCGACGACCTGCCCGGCCCGGGCGACCTGGCCGGCCAGCGAGGGTGCGATGCGCGCCACCCGGTCCCCGGTCACGGCCACGTCGGTGACCGAGTGGGTGCCCGCCACCGGATCGAAGACGGTACCGCCGGACAGGACCAGGTCGAATGCAGTCTCGGTCATATCTCGTTCTTTCGGTTCTTGAGGGCCGTGAGGCCCGGGAGGGCTGTGAGGGGTTCTGGGGGACGGCCGGGGCCGGTGCGGGCGGTGCCGGCGGTGCGGGGACCCGGATGCGGCTGCGCGGGCCGGGCGGTGGCGGGCTTCAGCGGAACCGGGTGCGCAGCGGCAGCACCCCCGCGACGGACACCTCGACCTCGTCACCGGGGCGGAGGAAGACCTCGCGGTCCTGCCCGGTCCCGGCGGGGGTGCCGGTCAGCACCACGTCCCCGGGCTCCAGCGCGGCGAAGCGGGAGATGGTGGCCAGCAGCTCGGGCACCGCGAAGATCAGCGCCTCGGTGCTCGCGTCCTGCCGGACGGTCCCGTTCACGCTGGTCCGCACGGTGATGTTCGCGGGGTCGGCGACCGTGGACAGGTCCAGCACGGAGGCGCCGAGCGCGCCGAAGCCGGGGAAGCTCTTGGCCAGGGTGGGCGTGGCGGTGGCGACCATGACGTCGCGCGCGGTCATGTCGTTGGCCGCGGTGACCCCGGCCAGGTGCTCCCACACCCGCTCGGGCGCGGTCCGGCACATCCGCCGCCCCACCACGAAGGCCACCTCGCCCTCGTAGTCCACCTGGCTGGAACGGTCGCTCGGCAGCTCCACCTCCGCCCCGGGGGCCGACACCGCCGACGGCGATCGCAGGAACAGGATGGGATCGATCGGGATCGACCGGCCGGTGAGCCGGGCCTTGCAGCGGTAGTTGAGGCCGACCCCCCAGATCGCGCGGGCACCGCGCAGCGGGGGCAGCAGCCCGTCGAGGGAGACCCGGCCCAGCTCCCGCGCGGCCCGTGCCGGCGCGAAGCCCTCGCCCACGGCGAGCATGGCCGCGACGTCGCCGAACGGCAGGTCGAGCAGGACCGCGTCGTCGCCGTCCTCGGTGAGACGGGCCAGGCCGCCGGGGGTCGCCAGCAGGTTCACGCGCCGTCCCCCGGCACAGCGGCCCGCCGGCCGGAGGCCGTGACCGGGAGGGCCACCGGGAGGGCCGGAGCGTCTCCCCTACGTCGCATACCCATGTCTGCTCCTACTCCTGCGGTCACCCGGCCCGAAGGGACGACGGGATTCCAGGGGGGCGTTCTGTCGGGACACCGGCGTCCGGCCGATGGCGGGGTCTCCCGCCGCCGTACCAGGTCGGCCAGGCGTCACGAACGTACGAGGAAGGCTCACCGCGTGTCAAGATGCGGAATCACATCTCGCATTGCGTCATGCTACGGCCGTGTTTCGGTCCGATGCACGCCCGACCCTGTAGGGATGGCAGGGCGCGGACCAGGGAGAACGGCTCATGCCGGGTCGCCGACACCGGCACGGCACCGCCGGACGGCCGCGCCGGGGTGACCGGAACCACACCCGGGAAACGGTCCGGGCGCGCGGAAGGGGCGGGACGGACCGGGGAACGGTCTCCTGCCGTTCAGGGCGGGCTCACGGCGCCCGGACGGGGCCGGGGCCGTTCAGACCGGGAGCCGCGAAAAGCTCAGACCGGTGTCCCGTAGGACTCAGGCCGGTCCCGTAGGACTCAGGCCGGTCCCGTAGGACTCAGGCCGGTCCCGTAGAACTCAGGCCGGTCCCGTAGAACTCAGGCCGGTCCCGTAGAACTCAGGCCGGTCCCGTAGTGCTCAGGCCGGTCTCGTGCCGCCCAGGTCGCGGGAGAGGTCGCGCGCCACCCTCAGCAGCGCGGCGGCGGCCTGCGGCTCCCGGTCGCCCGCGAGGGAGGCCACCGTGCCGACGACCGCCATCGCGGCGACCACCTGGTCTCCCTCGAAGATCGGCGACGCGAGCACGTGCACCCCGTGGTCCACCGGCGAGTTGACCGCCACCCCGGTCCTGCGGACCTCCTTGAGGAGGTCGCGCAGCTCGGCCGAGGCCCGCAGCCGCCGGGCGAGCCCGGGGACCTCGCCGACGGGCAGGTAGGCGCTGAAGACCCTGCCCTGGGCCGAGCGCACGACGTCGAGCTGCGAGCCGGTGCGGACGCTCAGCCGGACGTCCCCCACGGTGTTGTCCACGCAGCCGACCACCACCGGGCACTCGCCGTTCCAGACGCTCAGCACGACCGTCTGGTTGATCTCGCGCATCAGCAGTTCGAGGTAGGGCTCGGCGGCGGCGGCGATCGGCAGCCCGGCCCTGGCCGCGGCCTCCAGCCCGAGGAGCTGGGGGCCGAGCGAGTAGGTGGCGCTGGACGCGTCGTAGCGCAGCAGGCCGGCCGCCCGCAACGCCCGCGCGTACCGGTGGGCGGTGGGCTTGCTGACCCCCAGCCGCGCGGTGATCTCGTTGAGGCTCAGCCGGGGGCGCTCGACGGTGAAGCCGCTCAGGATCAGCGCGGCACGCCGCACCGTCTGGATGGCGGGCACATCGTCGGGGACGCTCTCGGGGACGACACCCCCGGGGACGCCCTCGGCGGCGTCGTCCGGCCCGCCCGCGGGGACGGTCCCGGACGCACCGGCGGACGCCTGGGCGGGAACGCCTCCGGGCGCACCCGCCGAGGGGTCGGCGGGCACGCCGGCGGGCATCCTGTCGGCCACACCCGTGTCGCCGAAGCGTGCCTGCTCCGCCATGCCGACTCCTCCGCACCGACCGTCCGTTGGATCGGACTCTACAGACTGGAGAACTCAGGCCGCATCGGAGGAATGGCCGGGCGCGGTACCGAGGGCGGGATTCACCAGTGGCGCGAGGTTGTTGACCGCGGCCGCGGCCTCGCCGAACCCGACGGAGATCAGCCTGACCTTGCCGTCGTAGTCGCTGATGTCCCCGGCGGCGAACACCCGGGGCAGGTTCGTCCGCATCGATCGGTCGACCAGCACGTGCCTTTTGCGCAGCTCCAGCCCCCACTGCTGGACCGGCCCGAGATCGGCGATGAAGCCGAGCGCCGCCACGACCGTCTGGGCGGGCAGGGTGACACGACCGTCCCGGTCGTCCTGGCCGCTCGCCCCGACCCTGTCCACGACGACCTCGCCGACCAGGTGCTCACCACCGATCTTCGAGACCTCGTACGGCGTCAGCACCCGTACCGACGACGAGCGCAGCGTGGCCACGCTGCGCTCGTGCGCCCGGAAGGCGGGCCTGCGGTGCACGAGCGTCACCGAGCGCGCCAGCGGCTCCAGGGCCAGGGCCCAGTCCACCGCCGAGTCGCCGCCGCCGACCACCACCACGTCGTGACCGGCCACGTCGTCGAGCCTGCGGACGAAGTAGCGCAGTCCCCGGCCCAGGTAGTCCTCGCCCACGGGCAGCTCGCGCGGGGTGAAGGTGCCGATGCCGCCGGTGAGCAGCATGGCCTTGGCCCGCACCACGGTGCCCGCGTCGGTGACGACCTCCACGGAGTCCTCGTGGTGCCGCAGGTCGAGGGCGCCCTCCCCGAGCAGCAGGACCGGGTTCGCCTGGGCGGCCTGGGCCACCAGCTCGTCCACCAGCCGCTGGCCCTTCACCGCCGGGAACCCGGCGACGTCGAAGATCTCCTTCTCCGGGTAGAGCGCCGAGATCTGGCCGCCGGGCTCGGGCAGCGAGTCGATCACGGCCACCGACATGCCGCGGAACCCCGCGTAGTAGGCGCCGTACAGGCCGGACGGGCCCGCGCCGACGATCACCAGGTCGACGTCGTACGCGGTCATGACCCGCCGCCGGGCGGCACCGCGGCGGGATGGTCGCTCCCGGTGCGGCCCACCTTCCTGGCGCCCCCGGGCGAGCCCAGGTCGGCGAAGAACTCGGCGTTGATCCCGGCGAACCTGGCCGCCTCCGCGGGGAGATCGTCCTCGTGGAAGATGGAGGTCACCGGACAGACCGGCTCGCACCGGCCGCAGTCGACGCACTCGTCGGGCTGGATGTACATCATCCGGTCGCCCTCGTAGATGCAGTCGACCGGGCACTCCTCGACACACGACCTGTCCTGCACGTCCACACACGCGTCGGTCACGACGTAGACCATCAGTCCTCCCTCGTCGGCAGCGTGGGGGAACAGTAGGAGGCTGTCACGCGCATTGTCAATATACGAGATGGCGTCTTGCATAGAGTTAACATGGACTCATGACGAGCGACGCCCTGCGACACCTGCGGCAGGCCACCGACGCGGCGATCTCCGATCGGACGATCGTCGAGGCGATCCGGGTGATGTCCGCCGCTCCCAGTCCGCGGGGCCGCGAACGCGCGACCGCGACCCGGCTGGCGGCGTGGGCGCGGGACCGCTGGCCCCGGCTCCCCTGGAACCTGGAGGCGGTGGGCCCCGAGGGGACGAACCTCACCTCCACCGCCGGCGGCTCCGGGCCCGAACTGCTCGTCTACTCCCACCTGGACACCTCGCTCTCCGGCGACGCGGCGCACGACCGGTGGGCGACCGGCCTGGACGGGCCGGTCGCCCCGCCCACCCTCGACCCGGTCTCCGGCCTGCTGTCCGGCTTCGGCCTCGGTGTCGCCCGCGCTCCGGCCGCCGCGGCGCTGATGGGGTACGCGGCCGCGGCGACGGCCCTGCGCCGCGAGGGCCTGCCGCACCGCCTCTGCCTGCTCCTGGCCTCGGCCGGTACGCACTCCTCCCCCTTCGCGACCGCACGTCCGGCCAGCCCGTCCCCCTCCGCGGCCTCCGGCGTCTCCGGCGTCTCCGGGGAGCCGTCGGGCATCGACGAGTACCTGCGGTCGCACCCGTTGCCCGCGGCCGCCGTCGTCGCCAAGTGCGGCCCGCCCGGCGTCCTGTACGAGGAACCCGGGGCGATCTTCCTCAGGGTCCGGCTGGACGGCGCCTACCGGCCGGTGCTGGCCAGGGGCGCGGACGGCGGGCTCCTGGCCGGCCTGGGGGCCGTCGTCGCGATCCTGGAGTCCTGGCGCGCCGAGCACCTGGCGGCCAGGACCGCCCCGGGACGCCAGCTCGCCGCCGAGGCGGGCATCGGCGCGGTACGGGGCGGCCTGGCCGAGAAGCCCGACCTGTTGCCCGGCCTGGTGGAGCTCCACCTCTACCTGACCACCGTCCCGGGCGACGATCCCGGTGAGATCGCCCGGACCGTACTGGAGCGGCTGCGGGCCGGGATCCGCGGCGGACCGCTGGAGCGCCACCGGGTGAGCGTGGACGCGCACATGGTCCACCCGGCCGGGAGCACCCCGCCGGGCGCCCCGGTGATCCGCCAGGCGATCGCCGCATGGGACGACGAGCACGGCGCCCCTCCGCCGCCGATCTCAGGCTGGAAGGGCTCCACGGACGGCGTGGTGCTGCGCGGTCACGGGATCCCGACCGCCAGGGTGGGCCCGGCCGCGGCCTCCGACCCGGCCGATCCCCGGCGGGACGTCTTCGATCCGCAGGAGCTGGCGCGCTTCGCCCGCCTGTACGCCGGGATCGCCCTCCGGCACGCCCTCGGCGTCCCCGGCACCCGATCCGGCAGGGGCACCTGAGCCGACGGAGCACCGGAGCCGACCGGAACATCCGAACCGGCTGGAGCGGCCGGAGCACCCGGGCCGGCCGGGGCATCGACATCAGGCGTTCTGAATGACAGGATGCTGTCTCGCAATGCAAAATATTTGCCCGGCGCCGGGCCCGCAGACCTGAATCGAAGGAACGACATGGGTGACGACAGCGCGCCTGGCCGGCAGGGCGCCGCGGGCGAGAACAGGATCCCGGCGATCCAGACCGTCCAGCGCGCCGCGATGATCCTCAGCGCGTTCACGGTGAGCCGGCCGCACCTGACCCTCAACCAGCTCACCGCCAGCCTGGGCACCAGCAAGGCCACCGCACATCGATACACCAAGGCCCTGCGGGAGAGCAACCTGCTGCGCTACGACGAGCGCGAGGCGCTGTACTCCCTGGGTCCCCAGATCCTCACCCTGTCGGCCGCCGCCCGCGTCGGCATGCCGGTGATCGGCATCGCCGGTCCGTACATGCAGCGGCTGGTCAGGGAGATCGACGAGACCGTGGTGCTGAGCGTCTGGGACGGCGACACCGCCGTGGTGGTCCGCGTCGACGACAACACCGACCGCACCATAAGGGTCAGCGTGCGGATGGGCTCGCGCCTGTCACGGACCGAGTCGGCCCAGGGCCGGGTCTTCTGCGCGTTCCTGCCCCCCGACGAGGTTCCCGGTCTGCAGGAGCAGCTGGACGCCTCCCCCGAGCTCCGCCAGGAGCTGGTGAAGATCCGCGAGGACGACATCTCGGCCAACACCCCCTCCGTCAACGGCGTGCGCAGCATCGCCTCGCCGGTCTTCCGGGGCCCGGTCCTGCTGGCCGCCATGGCGATCGTCGGCACCACCTCCTCGGTGCCCGCGGGCACCCACTCCCCGCTCGCCGAGGCCCTGAAGCGGACCGCGGCCGAGGTGACCGCCGAGCTGGGAAGGGAACGCACGCTTCCGGACCGGTGACCGTTCCGTGCAGAGCGGGCGTCCGCATGGTGAACCACATTCACGGCCCGATCCGGGGCCAAGTAGCGTAGGAACCGATGAACCAGCGCACGCTTCTTATCACGCTGACCGGCCCCGACCGTCCCGGCGTGACCTCACGTCTCTTCTCGGTCCTGGCCGGTTTCCCCGTCGCCGTCGCCGATGTCGAGCAGGTCGTCATCCGGGGCAGGCTCACCCTCGGCGTCCTCGTCTCCTACACGGGGGGCCCGTCGACCGGAACCGGTGGCACCCTGGGGGCCCTCTGGACCGCCGTCGAGCGGACCGCCGAGGACCTGGGACTGCACGTCGAGCTGTCCACCGGCTCCGACCCCAAGGAGAAGCGGCGCAGGGGACGGCTCACCGTCACCGTGCTCGGCTCCCCCCTCCAGCCGGCCGCCATGGCGGGCATCGCGGGGCGGATCGCCGCGGCCGGCGCCAACATCGACCGCATCGAGCGGCTGTCCAGCTACCCGGTGACCTGCATCGAGCTCTCCGTCTCCGGTGCCGACCCCGACACCCTGCGGGCCGAGCTGGCCGTCGAGGCGCACACCCAGCAGGTCGACGTGGCGGTTCAGCGCACCGGCCTGTACCGCAGGGCCAAGCGGCTGATCGTGATGGACGTCGACTCGACGCTCATCAAGGCCGAGGTGATCGAGCTGCTCGCGGCGCACGCCGGCTGCCTGGACGAGGTCGCCAGGGTCACCGAGGAGGCGATGCGCGGCGAGCTCGACTTCGCCGAGTCGCTGCGCCGCCGGGTCGCGCTGCTGGCGGGCCTGTCGGAGGAGGTCTTCGAGAAGGTACGCGGGGAGCTCGTGCTGACCCCCGGCGCCCGCACGCTGGTACGGACCCTCAAGCGGCTCGACTACCGGTTCGCGATCGTCAGCGGCGGGTTCACGCAGCTCACCGACGCCCTGGTGGACGATCTGGGGATCGACTACTCCGCGGCCAACACCCTGGAGGTGGTCGACGGCGTGCTCACCGGCCGGGTGGTCGGCGACATCGTGGACCGGCCGGGCAAGGCGCGGGCCCTGGAGCGGTTCGCCCGGGAGGCCGGCATCCCGATCAGCCAGACCGTGGCCATCGGCGACGGCGCCAACGACCTGGACATGATCGCCGCCGCCGGGCTGGGCATCGCCTTCAACGCCAAGCCGGTGGTGCGCCGCGCCGCCGACACCGCGGTCAACGTGCCCTACCTCGACTCGATCCTCTACCTGCTGGGCATCCCCCGGGCCGAGGTCGAGGACGCCGACGCCGAGGACGGCGTGATCAACACCGAGCGCTGACGGGCCCCTCGCGGGACGCGTGATCCTCACCGAACGCCCGTCGTCCCCGTGGAGGCCGTGAACCACCGGACGCGGGACCCTCCGGGGGACGGCGTGATCCTCGCCGACCGCCGGCCGTTCCCCCGGCGTCCCCGGCCGGGTCTCCCCGGAAGGCCCTCGACGCCCCCTTACCACCTCCGGGTCCTCCTCAGCGGTCCTTGGGACTCCATCGGGTGACCACGCGGCCGGTGTCGAGCCCGGCCCACTCGTCGTCGGTCTCGACGACGGCGAACGCCCCGGGCGGGAAGCCGCCGTCACCGTCCCCCGGGGCCAGCATCCGGACCAGCTCCTGCACGCCCGGGTTGTGGCCGACCAGGAGCAGGGTGCGCGCCTCGGTCCCGCTCCGCCGGACCAGCGCCAGCAGCTCGTCGGCGTAGGCCTCGTAGACGGACGGTTCGAACGACACGTCCGCGTCCGGAAGGGCCAGTGCCACGGTCCGCCGGGTCCGCGCCGACGGCGAGCAGAGCACCAGGTCGGGCCGCAGGCCGAGATCGGCCAGGGCCGCGCCGATCCGGCGGGCGTCACGCTCGCCGCTCTCGGTCAGGGGGCGATCCCGGTCGGCGACACCGGGGGGCTGGGCCGCCTTGGCGTGACGCAGGACGACGAGCGTGCGCGCCGTCATCGGGACGCCCAGACGGCGAGACCCACGATCACCGCGAACACCGCGGCCATGGCCAGCAGAACGAGAAGGAGTGACTTACCCCCGGAGGGCTGCTCTTCCATAGCGGCAAGTTTCCCACCGCGACGGTCCGCACACGCGAAAGGGGTACGCGTGGCTCGCGTACCCCTTCGCGATGGAGCGTCACCCGGTTCCCCAGGGAAGGTCACCGGTCGCGGACCGGCTCGGTTCCCCCGGGGAACGCGGCTCAGGTGGAGACCGGCTGCACCTTGCGGTCGGAGTCGTTCTCCTCGGTCGGGGAGATGCTCGCCGACCGGCGCTTGGAGACGACGACCGCGCCGACGACGATGGCGACCGCCAGCAGCGTGACGACGACACGCAGCACCGCGTTGTCGGCGTAGGTCACCACGGCCGGAGCGATCAGCAATGCCACCAGGTTCATCACCTTCAGCAGCGGGTTGATCGCCGGACCGGCGGTGTCCTTGAACGGGTCACCGACGGTGTCACCGATGATGGTGGCCTCGTGCGCCGGAGAGCCCTTGCCACCGTGGTGGCCGTCCTCGACCAGCTTCTTGGCGTTGTCCCAGGCACCACCGGAGTTGGCCAGGAACACCGCCATGAGCGTGCCGCACGCGATGGCACCGGCCAGGAACGCGCCGAGCGGGGCGTACCCCAGGGCGAAGCCGACGGCGATCGGGGTCAGCACGGCCAGCAGACCGGGCGTGGCCAGCTCCCGCAGCGAGTCGCGGGTGCAGATGTCCACGACCCTGCCGTAGTCGGGCAGCTCGGTACCGGCCATGATGCCCGGCTTGGTGCGGAACTGCTCGCGCACCTCGAAGACCACCCGGCCGGCCGCGCGGCCGACCGCCGTGATCGCCAGGCCCGAGAACATGAACACCACCGCGGCACCGATGATCAGACCGACGAGCACGTTCGGGTAGTCGATGCTCAGGCTGAACGTGCTGAACGAGCCCAGCGCCTCCTTGACCGTGGCGCTCGCCTGGGCCAGCTCGGTCTCCACCGCCGTGCGGAACGCGCCGAACAGCGCGGTCGCGGCGAGCACCGCGGTGGCGATCGCGATGCCCTTGGTGATGGCCTTGGTGGTGTTGCCGACCGCGTCCAGGGAGGTGAGGACGGCGGCGCCCTCGCCCTCGACGTCACCGGACATCTCGGCGATGCCCTGGGCGTTGTCGGAGACCGGCCCGAAGGTGTCCATGGACACGATCACACCGACCGTGGTCAGCAGCCCGGTGCCCGCGAGCGCCACCGCGAACAGGGCGATGGTGACGTTGCCGAAGCCGAGCAGGAAGGCGCCGTACACGGCGGCTCCGATGATCAGCGCCGAGTAGACCGCGGACTCCAGGCCGACGCTGATGCCGGCCAGGATGACCGTGGCGGGGCCGGTCCGGGAGCTCTCGCCGATGTCCCGCACCGGGCGGCGGTTCGTCTCGGTGAAGTAGCCGGTGAGCACCTGGATGGCGCTCGCCAGCACCAGGCCGATGAGCACCGCCCCGATCGCGATCAGGCGCGGGTCGGAGGTGATCGCGGCGATCTGCGGGCTCACGCCGGTCAGGCCGGCGAAGGTGGCCGGCAGGTAGAGGTAGGCCGCGACCGCGACCAGGATCGCCGAGATGGCCGCCGAGATGAAGAAGCCACGGTTGATCGCGGCCATCGCGTTGCGGTCCCCGGCGCGCGGGGCGGTGACGAAGATGCCGATGATCGCGGTGATCACGCCGATCATCGGCACGATCAGCGGGAACACCAGGCCCTCGACGCCGAAGGCCACCCTGCCCAGGATCAGGCTCGCGACCAGCATGACCGCGTAGGACTCGAACAGGTCGGCGGCCATGCCCGCGCAGTCGCCCACGTTGTCGCCCACGTTGTCGGCGATGGTGGCGGCGTTGCGCGGGTCGTCCTCGGGGATGCCCTGTTCGACCTTGCCGACCAGGTCGGCGCCGACGTCGGCGGCCTTGGTGAAGATGCCACCGCCGACCCGCATGAACATGGCGAGCAGCGCGGCACCGAAGCCGAAGCCCTCCAGCACGGCCGGGGCGTACCCCCCGTAGGCGATCACCACCACGGCCGCGCCGAGAAGACCGAGACCGACGGTGATCATCCCGGCCACGCCGCCGGTGCGGAACGCGATCCGCATGGCGACCTTCTCACCCGATTCGCGGGCGGCGGCGGCGACGCGGACGTTACCGCGGACCGCCAGCCACATGCCGATGAATCCGGTCAGCGCGGAGAAAAGCGCGCCCACGACGAAGAAAGCCGATCTGCCGATTCTCACGCCGGTCGTCTCGGCCGGAAGGAGATACAGCAGGAAAGGGATCAAAATGACGAACAGAGCGAGCGTTCGGAACTGCCGCGTCAAATACGCGGAAGCCCCTTCCTGTACGGCTCGCGCGATGTTCTGCATGCGTTCGGTGCCCTGGCCGGCGGCCAGCACCTCCCGCACCAGGGCGCCGGCGACGGCGAGCGCGAGCAGGGCGACCGCGGCCACCACGATCACGATGGTGAAGTGGTGGCCGCTGAGGGATACCGCTGGTTCTTCGACAGCGGCGAGATGGAGCACAGACATCCGACTCTCCTTGGCAAGACGGGAACACGTCCTGCCCGGAGTGCGCTGCCATAGGCGTCACGACGAGCAAAGCGGCGCACATCCGGGGTGGTTGGCAGTGCCGCTTCCAGTTGCAGACCCCTACGGAAAACGGCTCGCGTACGGGCCGTTCCGAAGGATAAACCTTGGCCGGTTCCGGGAGTCTACGCAGCGTCGACGCGGATATGAAGCCTCTGTGCTCGGCCGATTGACGACAGGTACGGCATCCATCGCCGACCGGCCTGCTTATAACGCCATTTCCCCGTCACATCCGTCTCGTCCGTCTCCATGTCCCCCGGATTTCGGCCCGCACCTACAGGTGTTAAGACACGACCGGAAACGCGGGGACCGCAAACGAACGGCCGGGCGTGTCCTAGGACACGCCCGGCCGCCGAAGTCTTCTGTTTCAGACCGGAGACAGTCCGTTGGTCGCCGCGGGCCAGCTCATGCGGATGCGCATGCCCTTCGGGCTCGGGTAGACCTGGACGTCGTCGGCCAGTCCCGCGATGACCGCGATGCCGAAACCGGCCATCAGATCGTCGGGGAGCTGCCCGAACGGATCGTCGAACCCCAGGAGGGCCCGATCGTGCTCCAGCTCGTCGCTGGGGGCGGAGTCGGTGACGGTCACCTCGAAGCGCCCCAGGTCATCGCGTAGCTCGATACGGATCGGCTCTCCCGGACAGTGGAGACGGTGCGCCTCCACGGCCCGCGAGCATGCCTCACCGACAGCGAGCCGTACCTCGTCCAGCAGTGACTCCTGCACACCGGTGCGCCTGGCGATCGCCGTGGCGACCAGGCGCGCCGTCCGCACGTGCGCGGGGAGGGCACTGAACGTCAGCTCGACGGTAGCCACGACTACTTGTCTCGACCGTGAGCTTCCTTGGCCTCCTCCACCGAGGCGTAGATCCCGAAGACCTTGGTGAGCCCGGTGATCCGGAAAATCTTCAGGATGCGCTCCTGGGTGCAGACAAGCTCCAGTGAGCCATCGTGCGCCCTAACTCGCTTGAGCCCGCCGACCAGGACACCAAGGCCCGTGGAGTCAAGGAAGTCGACCTTCTCCATGTTGACGAGCAGGTGGAAGTTCCCCTTGTTGACCAGGTCGATCAGGAGCTCACGCAATCTGGGCGCGGTGTAGACATCGATCTCACCCTCGACCTCAACGATGGTGAGACGGTCCTCGGAATGGTGGTCCAACTTCAGATCCACAGATCCTCCAGCGCCTTGCCTGCGAAAGTACCGATTCGAGCGTGCCCCCCGGGACCGAGGTGACCCCTGGGCGACAAGCCCCGACGCGCGGCATTCAACCATGCGTACGCTCAGTGTCTATACGAAATCACGATTCCCGGCGACTCTGCCCACAGATGTGAGACTGGAAACCAGTGACCCCGCCATCATCCTCGCCCCTCCGGGCGGGCGCCGCGCTCCGCCGCCTGCTCGACGTTCCCGCACGTCGCGAGCGTGTGACCCATGTGGAGCACGTTCCCGCACGTCAGGCCGGTGACACCAGGTGGCCGGACTGGGTCGACGAACGGCTTGTTACGCGCTGGGCGAACCACGGTATTTCCGGTCTGTGGCCCCATCAGGCCGAAGCGGCCGAGCTGCTCCACCGTGGCCAAAACGTGATCATCGCCACAGGCACGGCGTCCGGGAAATCGCTGTCCTACCTGGTCCCGGCGCTCTCCGCGACACTGGAGGGCGGCACGGTGCTCTACCTGTCGCCCACCAAGGCGCTGGCGGCCGATCAGCTGCGCTCGCTGCGCGAGCTGGACCCGCCCGAGCTGCGCGCCGCCGTGTACGACGGCGACACCCCCTTCGAGGAGAGGGCCTGGATCCGCAGGCACGCCAACTACGTCCTGACCAACCCGGACATGCTCCACCGCGGCCTGCTGCCCCGTCACACCCAGTGGTCGGCCTTCTGGCGGCGGCTGCGGATGGTCGTCGTGGACGAGTGCCACGGCTACCGGGGCGTGTTCGGCTCCCACGTCGCCCAGATCCTGCGCCGCCTGCGCCGGATCTGCGCGCGCCACGGCTCCCACCCGACCTTCCTGCTCTCCTCGGCGACGGCCAGTGAGCCCGAGGTCTTCGCGATGCGCCTGACGGGCCTCCAGATGGCCACGGTGACCACGGACGCCTCACCCCGGGGTGCCACGACCTTCGCGCTGTGGGAGCCGCCCCTGACCGATCTGCGCGGTGAGGGCGGGGCCCCGATCCGGCGTCCCGCGACCGCCGAGAGCGCCGACCTGCTGGCCGACCTCGTCGCCTCCGAGGTGCGGACCCTGGCCTTCGTCCGCTCCCGCCGGGCCGCCGAGTCCGTGGCCCTCACCACCCGGGCCAGGCTCCAGGACCTCGTCGTCGGCGCGGGCGCGCCCGAGGACCTGCCCGGCAAGGTGGACGCCTACCGGGCCGGGTACCTGGCCGAGGACCGCAGGGCACTGGAGAGGGCGCTGCGCTCGGGCGAGCTGCTCGGCCTGGCGACGACCAACGCGCTGGAGCTCGGCGTCGACGTCTCCGGCCTGGACGCCGTCCTCATCGCGGGATGGCCGGGCACCCGCGCGTCGCTCTGGCAGCAGGCCGGCCGGGCGGGACGCGACGGGCAGGACGCGCTCGCGGTGCTGATCGCCAGGGACGACCCCCTGGACACCTACCTCGTCCACCACCCCGAGGCCCTGTTCGGCAGGCCGGTGGAGACGATCGTGCTCGACCCCGGCAACCCGTACGTGCTGGGTCCCCACCTGTGCGCCGCCGCGGCCGAGCTCCCGCTGACCCACGACGACCTGGACGTCTTCGATCCGGCCGCCAAGGAGGTGCTCGCCGACCTGGTCGCCCGGGGACTGCTCAGGGAGCGCGCCACGGGCTGGTTCTGGACCAGCAGGGAACGCGCCACCGACCTCGCCGACATCCGGGGCGCGGGCGGCGCGCCGATCCAGGTCGTGGAGATGTCCACCGGGCGGCTGCTCGGCACCGTGGACGAGTCCTCGGCCCACACGGCCGTGCACACCGGCGCCGTCCACGTGCACCGGGGGGAGACGTTCCTGGTGGCCGAACTCGACCTGGAGGCCGGGGTCGCCCTCGTCGAGGCCGGAGCACCGGACTACACCACCTTCGCCAGGGACGTCACCGACATCTCGATCATCGAGTCCCTCGCCTCGCACGCCCTGGGCCCTGGTGAGCTGCACTTCGGCTCGGTGGAGGTCACCAACCAGGTCGTGGGCTACATCAAGCGTCGGGCCCAGAGCGGTGAGCTCATGGGCGAGGAGCCCCTAGAACTGCCCCCGCGCACGCTGCGGACCCGTGCCGTCTGGTGGACGCTGCCCACCTCGGCCGTCGCCACGCTGGCCGGGGAGGGACTCGACCTCGGCGGAGCGGCGCACGCGGCCGAACACGCGGCCATCGGCCTGCTGCCGCTTTTCGCCACCTGCGACCGCTGGGACATCGGTGGTGTCTCCACCGAGCTCCACGCCGACACCGGACTGCTCACCGTCTTCGTCTACGACGGCCACGAGGGCGGGGCCGGCTTCGCCGAACGCGGGTACGCCCGCGCCCGCGACTGGCTCACCGCCACCCGCGAGGCCATCGCCTCCTGCGAGTGCGAACGCGGCTGCCCGTCCTGCATCCAGTCCCCCAAGTGCGGCAACGGCAACGAGCCGCTGGACAAGGCCGGAGCCCTCCGGCTTCTGGCGGTCCTGCTCTCCCACGACGCGCCGGACCGGGACGTGCCACGGACGGAACCGTCCGCGAACGTGACATCCGGGTCATGACGACGGTCCTGGAGCCTGACGGCGTCGACACATCGTGATGCGATCCATCGTCACGCGGCCACCTCGTCACGCGCCCACCTTCGTCGCACGGCCGCCTCCTCACGCCTCCATCATCGTCACGCGACCGCCTCGGCATCATCGTCACGCGTCCCCCTCGGCATCATCGTCACGCGCCCACCTCGGCGGCCTGCCGGTCACGGACATGCCGGTCGTCGTTCATCTCGCCATTCGTCACGAGAACACTCGTCAATCGTCGCGGACACGCTCTTGCTCAGGGGGGTACGTCCTCAGCGGGGGTACGTCCGTCATTCGGCGCGGGCACGTTGTCATTCGGCGCGGGCACGTCCGTCGTTCATCGCGGACACGACGTCACTCGGCGCGGGTACATCTGTCATTCGTCGCGGACACGTCGGTCGTCGGCCCAGAAATCGATCGCTTCCGGTTTCGGGCGTTCCCAGAATTCGCTCTCCTCCATGAAGCGGGGCGCCGGAAGAAGACAGCCGCCCCACCCGCATCCGTCCGTCCTCGACAATGCGCTCTCGTTCTCACCGGTTCACTCTCATCCGTTCGCTCTCGTCAGTCTGCTCTCATCGGCTCCCTCTCACCGGCCGGTTCCTCATCGCCCGCCATTACCGGCTCATCCGCATCGGTTCGCGCTCTTCCGTCCGCCCCCGTCGATTCGCCTTCGTCGGTCCGCCGCCACCCGTCGGGATCGGTCACATGAACGGGCCCGGCACGTGCCCTGGCGGCCATCACCACTCTTCCTTTCAACGGCAGCGCGACCTTCATCGCCACCTCGATCTCGACGACGCCGTCATCACCGACGGAACAGCGGGTCACGGCGCTTCCGTTCTTCGCGGCGATGGACGCGGCTTCCGCACAACCCCGGTCAGAGCCCACGAACGCCAGCCGGGCGGCGGCGAGCGCGCTCAGATCGGCGGCACCCTGAGCCCGATGGCGCGCGACACGAGCCGTACCGGCGAACGCGACCGCCATCGCGACGGCGAAGACCAACGCCATGAGCGCGACCGTCCAGATCGTCGCCGACCCCCGGTCGCGGCCCTTCCCCATCACATCCATCCCGGCCACGTTCACCCCCCTCGCCCTGCCCCGTCCCGGCCCCCGGCCTTCGTCGTGCCTCGTGCACACCCGTCTCCGTTCTCCGCCGCTTCGCCCCTTCACCGAGGGCCGCCTCGCTTCCACTCCCACGATCGGCAGGTGACTCACTTCGCTCTTTCCCTCGCGATGGTCCGCCGGGCTTACGGCTCCAGCCCCGGCTCGGTGGCCGAGACGGCGGCCGCGCGAACGGTGACGCCTGGGAGAAAGGCTCCCCAGTCGGGTCTGACCTCGACGGCGACCTCCACGCGGGCCGTGCCCGAACCGCGGGCCACCGTCACGCGCGCATCGGCCGGGACGGCCGCCAGGACATCGCCACGGACCTTCTCCACCGATTCACCGCGTGAGACGGCCCGAGCTCCGGCCCGAGCCGCGTCCACGCACTCCAACTGCGCCCCGACCGCCGCCACGGCCCACAGACCGGCTCCCAGCACGACCATGAAGGCGGGAAGCACCGCGGCCGTCTCCGCGGTCACCGACCCTCTGGCCCCTGTGAACCGCCGAGAACCTCGGGAACGCCGGGAGCGACAGGGGGCCGGCGCCGCGGGGAGCCTCATCCGGCGGTGCTCAGCGCTCGGTTGATCAGAGCCGTGACCATCTGCTGGACGTCGGAGCTTGTCACCACCTTGAAGAGAAGCGCGGCGAACGCACAGGCGGCGATCGTTCCGACCGCGTACTCCGCGGTGGACATGCCTCGGTCACGATGAGGACCGGACACCAGCAGTTCCCAGCGCGCGCGCAACCATCGTGGCCGGCCACCCCGTACGCGACCGGCGCTCATTCCAACCATTGCTCCTCCTGAAGCTCTCACCCGGGCCCAGCGCCCGGCGTCAGCCCAGGGTCGTCCATGCGCCCGTCCCCCGGATGACCCGAACGACGTTCTGTGGATAAGCGTGAACCTGTGGATATGTTTCGCGTCGCCCACGACTTCACCTTCACGACGGAGGACCGCCGGCCTCCGTTCACGCATTCGTGTTCGCGGGTCTTCGGCGCGCTCATGAAATCTCACCGCGCTCACGCCCTTTTCCGCGCGGTGGCTCCTCACATGACGGCCCGACGGTCCGATCCCCTGCGCTCGGGATCCTCGGCGAACCGGCACCTCGCCATTGCGGCGCTTCAGCAACCCCATGGCCCGGCATTCCGACGGCTCGGCATTCCGGTTGCCCGACGGTCCCGCCCGGCGAAAGACCATGGTCATCGCACTTACCGGTACGGGTCAGCGGCGAGGGAGCCGATCCGTACCGGTAGAAGTGCGGAGGACAGGAGAGAAGTGCACACGACGGGCATGTGACACGGACGCCGAAGGACTCCGCCTCCGGTAGGAGATGTGGAAATCTCAGGAAGTCTGTCCACAGGCATCAACGTTTTTCTGTGGACAACCCTGGGCCGACGGGGAAAATCCTGTGGATAACTCAGGGGAGCAGAACCTCACCCGCCAGTCCGGCCACGACGGGAATGATCCCCAGAAAGACGAACGCCGGCAGGAAACACAGCCCGAGCGGGGCCACGACCTGGACCCCGACCCGCTGGGCCGCAGCCGCCGATACGGCACGGGCGGCCTGGCGAGAGTCGTCGGACAGCCTGGTGAGGACCTCCGCCACCGGGGCACCGCCCAGCGCGGCCCGGCTCATGACCCGTGCCAGGGGGGCGAGTGAACGTTCGGAGGCCAGCGCCTCCCATGCGCTCTCCGGGGCCGCTCCCAGCCTCAGTTGACCGCTCACCCAGGCCAGCCTGTCACCCAGCGGCCCGCCTACCGCCTCCACCGTGACGTCGAGGGCTCCGGTGATCGGCTGGCCCGCGCGCAGGGAGGCGACCAGGAGATCGGCCGCCAGTGGCAGATCCGCCGTCACCCGCTCGCGTTCCCTGCGCAGTTCCGAGGGCTCCCGTCTCCGCAGGACCGTCAGCGCGACACCCGAACCGGCCAGGCCCGCGCAGATACCCGGGAGCCCTCCTACGACCAGGAACATCGCCACCCCCGCCCCAAGGGCGACGACGATTTCTCCTCGGTCCGGTCGCCGTCCCGGGGCACCGTCGGCCCTCGTCGCCATCGGCGAGAACGTCTTCTCGGCGGGCGAGGACATCACCCGGGCAGAGGACGTCAGCCGGGCAGCGGCGATCACGCCCATGGTCGGCGGGAAGGCCGGGGAGAGTGGCGAGGCCGGGGGAACCCGACCGCGGCCCGCCCCCGTCAGCGGACCCGTCGTCGGCGAACCCGCCGGTAGTGATCGTGACCGGACGCGACGAAGCCGGTCGGCCGGTTCCCGACGGGCCGTCCACAGCCGCCCGGCCAGACCGGCGAGCACCACGGCCAGTAAAGCGATCACTGTTCTCCTCCTCGTACGTCCGATCTCGTGAGCGTCAGGCCCGCTGGGCGCGGGCGACCAGGCGGCGGGTCCACCACAGGCCGCCCAGGTCGAGACCGAGACCGACGACCAGGCATCCCACACCCAGCGGACCACCGAACAGGAAGTGCAACGGCCGCATACCGAGGCCGGTCGCCATCAGCAGACCGAGGAGAGGCAGCCCCGCCAGCAGGCGGGCCGTGGCGCGAGGACCCGCGAGCTGGGCGGCGACGTCACGACGGTGAGCCTCGGCCTCCCGGAGGGAACCGGCGACACGATCGACGAGAGCGGCGAGAACCGCCCCCGTGGTGACGCTCACCCGCCAGCAGGCGGCCAGCCCGCGAAAGGCCTCACCGCCCTGCTCCGGCCGCACGGCGAGCAGCGCGGCCGGAACGTCACCACCGTCTCTCGCGGCCGCGACCACCGGGCGCAGGACCAGAGGGTCGGGAAAGTCCACGGCCTGCACAGCCCGTACCAGCGCCTCACCGGCCGTTCTTCCCGCGGACAACTCGGCGGCCAACGCCTGGCACAGTTCGATCGACGCGATCCGCCAGGCGGCCTCGCGTCCGGCGGGCCGCGAGCGGGCGTTGAGCCTGTCACGCAGGGAGACAGATCCGGTCGCACGGCCATGCCGCATCCGGTGCAGCCGGGCGGTACACGGGTCGAGGCCCGTCCACAGCCATGCCGACAGGGCTGCGAGGGCAAGGGCGGCGCCCGTCATGATGCCGGCCATGACGGGAGATCCGCCGCGCGCGGCCCGTGGGGTGACGACGGGGAGGAAGGGTACGGCCTGCGCCGGGAGATTCGGGGAGCGGGGATGTCCGGTGCCCAGGCGGGAAACGCGGCTTTCGGGGAGACCGGGGAGACCGGGGAGACCGCAGAAGCCGGGGAAGCCGCAGGAGTGGCGAGAGAAGCGGAGGGCCGGACGGCCAGAGGCGGAATGCCCGGCGCTCGGGCCACGAGGGCGGGAAGGCCTGGCCCGGGGTTCACCTGCCCGTCCGGGGTGAAGGTGAGGGCCGGTTCCGCCTCGACCAGTCCTGAGGGGCGGCGGACCATCATGCAGACCTCGGCGACCCGGCGACGACCGTCGGCGTGGTCACGGGCGAGATGGATGACGACGTCCAGAGCGGCGGCGATCTGGCTGTGGACCGCCTCCCGGCTGAGCCCCGCCGCACACGCCAGCGCCTCCAGCCGGGGTGGCACGTCGGTCGCGGTGTTGGCGTGCAGGGTGCCTTCTCTGAACTAGCGCCGCGGTGACCTGGTGACCTCACGTTCGAGCAGTCTGGTTGCGCTTGGTCGGTGGGCTGGCCGCATTGACTTAGTGGCTTGCCATCTTCGATGAAGAGGGATTCAAGGATGGGGTGAATCTGACTTCACAGTTCGGGGAGCTCGATGCACTTACTCAATGACGCCACCTTGCGTCCCGGATGCCCGCCGCTCGTGTGACATGCCAGGAGCCGAGACGGCGGGCTTCGGCATGCCCTGACCCGGTGACTCTCTGTAGTACTTTATGCCGACCTGTTGACTCTCTGTGTACTTTGCATCACACTGAGCTGAACTATCTCGGCTCCTGGCCGATGTCCCGGGATAGGTCGGAAGATCAACTTAACAACGCAAGGTGGAGTCACGTGGCCAAGACCACGCGCTCAGACGTCTCCCCGTCCCCTGTGCGGGGCGGGGAGCGTCCGCGCAACGACGTTAGACCAGCTTCTTTAGCCTCCCTGGATGAAGGGACCGGTTCTGCTGCGCAGTTGCAAAGCCCGGCCGAAGGCCGGCCCGAAAGCGTAGGTCGGTCGGAGGCGGAAGGCACTCAACTCTCGAACCGACGGATCCCCTTCTGGAGCACCTGCAGCTTCCTGGCCTTGTATGGCGTCCAGGAGCTTCCGTTGGTGCTGGAGCCCGGTGTAAGGGAGGGGTTGGAGACCAGCTCCCACGCGCTGGCGATCGTGCTGGGTGGCTTCTTCATTGCCGAGGTACTGCGGCGTGCCTGGAACAGGGTCACGTCATTCGTGCATGTGGAGGGGATTATCCGGTTCGGTCGCCGTGGGAACCAGGCCCCGAGGGCTCGTGGTTGATCAAACCTCCAGAGCTGAGAACTCCTCCGCCCGGGAAGATGCTTCTCGGGTGGGGGAGTTCGAAGCATTCTTCCACGGAGAGTATCCCCGCTTGGTGCGTGTGCTCATGCTCACCGGGGCGTCCCTCGACGAGGCGATGGACGTAGCGCAGGATACTTTTATAGATGCTTATAGCAAGTGGGACATGCTGAAGGCTCCAAGCGCATGGGTCCGGCGCGTAGCCTTTCGAGGCTTTTTTAAGCAACGGGAAAGGACCCGCAGGGGGGTAGAAATTGCCTCCCAATCTCTTACCTTAGGCCTCGACATTGAGCAGAGCGCAGAGCAAGCAGTCCTAGGCCACGAGGAAGAAGGTCGGGTTTCTCGTTTGCTGGATGAGCTGCCGCCGACTCAACGTATGGTGTTGGCCCTTAGATTTGACGGCCTCTCAACGAAAGAGATCAGCGATCTTCTAGGTAAGAGCCCAGAAGCCATCCGTAAGAATCTGCAACTCGCGCGACAGCGACTGAAGGAACTCACTAAGGCCAACGAATCTGGCAGACGATGACGTCATTTTTGTTGGGGAAATGTGATGGTGCGGCTGGCGATGCCGGGAAAGGACGGCATGCCGAGATTGATCGTGGTCGCGCGGCGGGCTCGCTCATCGAGCTGGGCGAGCTTGCCGTTGGCCGCGGCGAGGGTGACGCCCAGCTGTTCGACGTCGCCCAGCCAGCCATGTTTCTCGGCTTCGGCGATGCGGTCGATCATGTTGTCGCGGATCTCGGCTATTCGCGCCTTCTCGGACGGGTCAACGCGAAGGAGCGGGCACCTGACACACGAGTGCTCATGCTGGCAGCTCGTTCCATAGGCCCGGCCGCACTCGCCCAAGCCCAGTTTCCGCCGCTGGAAGTGGCCAAGGAATTCCTCCCACTCCTCGTCGGTGGGAGTGCGATACTCCTCGCTAGGGCGCAGGACGCGTCGGCGGGCGATGAAGGCTCGGTGCCCGTTGATCACCTCTTGGGGATAGACCGTGTGATATCCCATGGTCGTATTGATGTCCTTGTGCCCCAAGATTAACTGGGTGATGTGTGGCGGCATTCCGTTCAGGATCGCTTCGGTGGTGAAGAGCCTTCGGAAGTCATGGGGCGTGTAGTGCAGAGGCTGGCCAGTAACGTCGGTGAGGCCCGTCGCCTCCAGGAGTTCATTGAGACTTCGGCGGATCGTTTGGTTGGAAACGGGCCGGTCGACGCCGCCCCATTTCCACTGGAACAACAGCGGCCTGGGCGGGTTCCAGACGCCCTCGGCAAGGTCCCAGGCGGTGACCAGGGGGATTCTTCCTGTGCTGTCGCGTACTCGAGCGACGACCGCGGCCAGGACATCGGCCAGTTCGACGTCAATGACCAG
Source organism: Streptosporangium sp. NPDC050855 (assembly GCF_044456585.1). Taxonomy (NCBI): domain Bacteria; kingdom Bacillati; phylum Actinomycetota; class Actinomycetes; order Streptosporangiales; family Streptosporangiaceae; genus Streptosporangium; species Streptosporangium sp. NPDC050855. The sequence goes on along the minus strand of NZ_JBITFY010000001.1, from coordinate 179,623 downwards.
CAGGCGCTCCTCGTCAGTCTTTGAAGGGGCGATGTGCAGGAGCGGGATCAATTCGCCGGTGTCGGGAAGCGTGTATTGGGTGAGGCTATAGTGACTGGTCTCCAGCATCTCCTCGATCCGGGCGCCAGTGTGGCGCAAGAATTCCACTGTTGCCCAGGCCCAGAACGCCCGTTGCTCGGCGCGGCCGAGCTCACGTCGGCGGCCCGTGGTGTCGATGGCACGACCCGATTCAAAGGAATCAGGAGAGTCCGAGTGCTTCGGCTTGGTGAGTGTTTCGCCTAGGACGGTGAAGGACTCACCTGGACCAGCGGCGTTGAACGCATCGAGGCGAATGCGGGCTTGGCGAAGTTGCTCGTGCGCGGCGTGAACGAGGGCAGGCAGCACTGGCAGCCGTTCACGTGTGCGTTGATCCATCCGGGCCTTGCGGTTGGAGTTGCGCTTCTTGGAGGAGATCTCCGCAACGGTGATCGGTGAGGGCACTGCCCATGGCCCCCAGCGGGCCGGGTCCTCGGTCGCCCACTGGGCGATGTCGAGGTAGAACGCCCTGATGGTCGTCAGGTGGTCGACCGCACTGTGGCGGGGAGAGATCAACTCGGTGATGGAGCCGTCGGGTTGCCGTCGTCGGGTGACCTTCGTGCGCAGCCGTTCCTTCCAGGCCGAAGCCACCTCGCGGTCGAGGCGAATGGACTTGATCCCCGGCTGGTGGAGCTCAAGATCCTTCCAAAAATGCAGGCTCAGCGTTCGGGCGATCTGCCGCAGGCTGTTGTAGTCCAAAACGGGCTGGCGTTCGCGGAGATAGTCGACCAGGAGATCGCGGACCGGCGTGCACTGCAGAGCGTGGCGATCGACGAGTTGCTCAACGCTGAGCTGGCCGGCGTAGGTTTCCAGGTACTGCAGTGACGGCGGAGCATCGGCCGGAAACATGCCAAGATCGCGGAGGATGGTATAGAACACCGCCCGCCCTGAATCGGACTTGGCCCGGCACCTGCCCTCGGCTTCCCGAAGCTCGAGGCAGTCGCCGACGATGATGTCCCCGACGCCGCCTCCTTTAGCCAAGAGCACGGTCGCGATCTGGGTGAGCGCAGTGGTCCACCGTCTGGATGAATGCGCACCTGGGCCGATCGCTGCTTCAAGAGTCGCGAAGCCTTCCGGATCACGGTGGGTCGCAACCGCGACACGCCAGTAACGGGACTGGACGATCCTCGACAGCCAGTCCATATCCGGCCGGAGGACATCCGCGCAAAGCAGAGCGACCAACCCTGATCGAGCCAAGCCCGCATCACATGACCTGTCTTGTGCTGCCCACCAGGCTATGGGCGCCTCCAGCCACTGCTTCCCCAGATCTTGGGCGCCGGAGGCAAGCCATCGCTGCTGCCAGGTCTCCCCTGGGTGGGCTTCCAGCCATCGCAGCAACCTGTGCGCCCCGAGCCTTCTCGCTTTCTGCGAGTACTCAGTGTCGGCTCGCAGAGGCGGACTTTCCAGGCGTTGCCGGATCTGCTCAATGCTGTCGCAGGTGGCCGGCCAGGTCCCTGGAACTGATCGTGGCAGGAACCTCGCTCGGATGAGCTTGGACTTCTCACCGCTGAAGGAAGCCGAGGACTGCCCCAGGCGGGCATCCCTCACAGGGGGATGCTGCCCGCGGCGGCGGGGCTTTTGTGGCTGTGCCGCCTGCTCGGGGTCCTGGGTCTGAGCGGTCATCATGGGGTTCCGAACAGGGTTCGCAGCGATTCGGGGTTGTAGCCGGGAGCCGAGGGCGGAGCTGTTGCGGCTGGCTTGCCGACCCGCCGCTGGTGATAGGCGAGGGTGTTGGCAATGACTTCGTGCTCGTCAGGAGTGGTGTAAAGCTGGGTCGTGCTCAGGGAGACGTGGGCGAGGATCCACTGGACGTCAGTGATGGACAGCCCGGGATCTTTGGCCATCCGCCAGGCCGCCGTGTGCCGCAGGTCGTGGATGGTCCAGTTCGAGCCGAGCAGCTCGTTGGCGCGGTTGAACATGGCGCGGGCCGCCGTGTAGGTCAACGGCCGGAAGGGCCGCCTCAGGGTGAACCACAGCGGCTGGTTGAGGCCCCGAGGAGCACCCCGCTTCCAGATCTCTTCCTGGTAGAGCCGCAGCCAGACGAACGCGTCCGGCGAGGCCGGGATCTGCTGGACCGCCTGGCTGCCCTTGCGGGTCACCGAGACGAGCTGATCGCCCGGATAGACGTCGTCCTGTGAGGAGTCCAGGAGTTCCTCGGCGCGGGCGCCGGTCGACACCCAGAACGCCAGCAGAGCACGGTCCCGGTGGTACTTCAGCCCGGCGAAGAGCTGATTGAACTGCTCGTCAGGAATCCGCTTGGGGATGCGTTTGGGCACCTTGGGCCGGTAGCGGCCCTTTCGCTCGTGCTTGAACGGCTCCATCGGGTTGCGATGAGCATTCGCCCGGCCAGCTCGCCGTGACCGGTCCAGCGGGAACGGGTTGATGATCGGGCCCTGGCCGGTCTCAAGATGAAAGTCGTAGAAGCAACGCAGTGTCGTTTCCGCACGAGCCCTGGACGCCGGCGCGTACCTACTGCCTGGAGCCGCCTTCCCCGTTATCGGGTTCACCGCACCGGGCTGACTTTTCACTCGCGTGATCTTGCTCCCCGGCACATCGGGTGGGGTGCCGTCTCGGTATCGCCAGTGTGTACGGACTGGCTTGTCAGCGAGTTGCATCCACCGGGCGAAGTCCCGGCCTTCAACGCTGGTGGCCTGGTTCCAGGGCACTCCAACCGCAGCAAGCCATCGCCACCACAGCAGCAGGTCGTTCGCGTAGGCCCGGAGTGTCAACACCGACTTTTCCGCCGCCTGAAGATCAGCGAGCCAGACAGCCACCGGCTCCACCACCGCACCGTCAGCGTCCAGCAGCCGGTACGGCTCCCACTCATCGCCGGTCTCGGCCAGTCGCCCGACATCGTGCACGACCAACCCCGCCAGATCCCGCCGATCACTCCCACTGATCATGGGGCAGGACGCTAACAGAGACACCATCAATACGTCTCTGAACTGCAAAAACTCTTGATTTAGTTCAGATAATTTGACGCATCCCCCTTCATGGCCGGTGTTGAGGGCGGCCAGGAGATCGACCACCTCGGCCCCCCTCACCTCCCCCACGACGAGCCGGTCGGGGCGCATCCTCAGTGCCTGACGAACGAGGTCGCGCAGCCCGACCCCACCGGCGCCCTCGAGGTTGGGCGGGCGCGCCTCCAGCCGGACCACGTGGGGATGGAGCGGCCTCAGCTCGGCGGAGTCCTCGACCAGGAGCAACCTCTCGCCGGGATCCGCCAAGGACAGCAGGGCCGAGAGCATGGTCGTCTTTCCCGTACCCGTGCCCCCTGTGACCAGGAAGGCGAGCCTCGACTCGATCACCGCGGTGAGAACGGCGACGCTGTCGGCGCGGATGGCTCCCGCCTCGACCAGGTCCGCGAGGGTGAAGGTCCGCCGGGGCGGGAGGCGCAACGAGAGGCAGGTGCCGTTGGCGGCCACCGGTGGAAGGACCGCGTGGAGCCGGACGCCTCCGGCGAGCCGCGCGTCGACATAGGGACACGCGTCGTCGAGGCGCCTGCCCGCGGCCGACGCGAGACGCTGCGCCAGCCTGCGGAGGGCGTCCTCACCGGAGAAGACGACCGAGGTCGGGCGCAGCCCGCGGCCGTCGTCGACCCACACCTCTCGCGGACCGTTGACCAGGACGTCGGTCACGTCGGCCTCGGCCAGCAGCGGCTCCAGCGGGCCGGCCCCGATGAGGTCGGCGCACAGGACCCGTGCCACCGCCAGGATCTCCGCGTCACCGAGCACCGCCCGTTCGGCCCGTAGCGCGACCGCGACATGCGCGGCACTGGGCTCGACCCCCGTCCGGGCCAGCCGTACGCGAACGGCCTCCACCAGTTCCGGCGAGACCTTCGCCGGAGACGCGGCGCGCATCACGCGCCCGCCTCGAGCAGCTCGTGCAGGAACGCCGAGCAGAACCGCCCCAGGGGGCTGCGCCGGCCCAGCGGCGGAACGTCCCCGCGGTCGAGCGCGGCGGCGAGACCGGGCTGGTCGGGGACGTTCCCGCTGTGGGGAAGGCCGAGCGAGCCCGTCACCACGTCGTCCTTCAGCACCCCGCCGCGCACCACGGCCCGCACGTCACCGGTGTGGGCGCGCAGCCCGGTGAGCACCTGGGCCGCGGCGAGCACGCCCCGCACGTCGGCCGGGACGACCAGGAGGGTGGTGGTGGCCCGGCCGAGCGCCTCCGCCGCGGCCTGGTCGAGGTGGCGCGGCAGGTCGACGACCACCAGGTCGAACCCCCTGCGTCCCGCCTCCAGGACGGAGCGCATCGCCTCGGCCGGGATCGGCTCGACCTCGCCCCGGTGGAAGGAGAGCAGCGTCAGCCCGGCGAAGGTCGGCAGCGCCGCCTGGAGCGCGGTGCAGCTGACCCTGCCTTCGCGGGCGACCAGGTCGGACCAGCGCGCACCGTCCGCCTCCTCCTGACCGAGCAGGAGATCAAGGCCGCCGCCGAGCGGGTCGGCGTCGACGAGAAGGGTGCGGAGGCGCCGGCGGGACGCGGCCAGCGCCAGCGACCCCGCCAGCACGCTGGCCCCCGCCCCACCGCTCCCGCCCACGACGCACACCACGGCCGCCGGGCCCGCGGGAGGCTCCGCGACATCGGCGAACTCGTCGACCAGCCGCCGCTCGGCGGCGGGCAGTTCCAGCACGGCCTGCGCGCCGACCGCGACGCATTTGCGCCACGTGTCGGGGTCGTCGCGCTCCTGGGTGACCAGGAAGACGCGATGCCGGGGCGGCGGGCCGGTCGCGGCCAGGGCGTCGGCCAGGTCACCGCCGACGACGACCAGGGGTGCGCGGTTCCAGTGGGGCCGGGCGTGCGCGGGCGCGTGGGCGACGTCGAGCTCGGCTCCGGCCGCGGCGGCGATCCGGAGCAGGTCGTCGAGCAGTTCGTGGTCTTCGGTGATGACCAACGGGCGATCCACGGGTGCCTCCCTGGGGTTCGGGAGGCCCACTTTCGGTGACGCCTCCTCGTCCCCGTGGCACCGAACGCCGCACTGTGGAAAACCGGGCCGGAGGCGCTCCCCCTGTGGAAAACCAGCGGCGTGAAGGCGGGCACAGGGCCGGGCGAGCGGTGAAGGGGGGAGGGTGTACGTCCGGCACGACGACCACCGGGCGGGGACGTGCCCGTGGGGAGCCGTCTCACGACACACGTGCCCGTGGGAAGCCGTCTCAGGGCACGGGAACCGGCACGACGCGCTGGAAAAAGGCGACCCCCGCCGGGGGGGAGAGCGGGGGTCGCCGACCGGTCCGGCTCTGGGGGGGTAGAGCCGGTCCCGTTTCAGAAGAAAGCTTTCATCGACCGTCCGGAGCGCGCGGGATTGCATGCCTTCATGCGCGGTTACTCCGGTCTGGGGAGATACCTCCTTATGCTGCCCGATCAACGCGCATTTCGTCGAGGAGAAATCGGCGATTCTTACGAGTTTTTTTAATGTAACGATCCAGGCTCGGTTTTCCTCTCACCATGGACACGCCCGCCGTCGCCGGACGGGGAGGCGGTGACGTTCGGTGATCGTCACGGTGGGGAGAGCACTCCGCCACGGACCCCGGGCGACCCCGGTGATCTTCGCGAACCCGCGCCGGACGTCCCGGGACGGCCCGGCGGGAAGGGCCCGCCCCGACATTCCCCGATCCGTAAAGGTCTTGCTTTCAGGGGTTCCCATCAGCGCGGATCGGACGTACAAAGGTTGCACGGACCATGTGTCCGGGCACGGTCTCCGGGTACCCACGCGCCGCCAGCCGCGGGAGGCGCGTTGAAACGGGCTTGTCCCGTTTCAACGAATATGAGGTGCACGCTTGGTAACCCGTGCGAACGTGTCGACGACGGCGCCCCCATCGGGGGCGCCGTCGGTTCGTGCGAGAACCCGCTTGACGGTCGTCCGTAATCCGTGACGACAGGTCATCGGTCGCTCACTCCGAGGAACCGACGTCCCGACGGTGTCCCCGGAAGGGCCGGCCGTCGTGGGTCAGCCGCGCTGCATCGCCTCACAGATCGCCGTGGCCTCGCGGACGCCCAGCGTGACCGCGGACGCGCAGTGACGCACCCACGCGGCGACCCCCTCCGGGGTACCGCTCAGGTACGACCGCAACCCCTCCGCGTAGGACGGGCCGAGTTCGAGATGACCCACCTCGATCGCCACCAGCGATTTCGGGTCCAGGCCGAACTCCACCAGCGTCAGCCGCTCCGCCGCCCGCGCGACCACCCCGTCCGCCGACCCGAAGGGGCGCAGCACGGCGAGTTCCGCGTGGACGACGGCGGCGAGCACCAGCGCGGGCGCCTTGGAGGAGTCCGTGATCAGCCGCACCAGTCCGTCCACCCGCGCCACCGTCTCCTGCGGACCCGGCGCGGCTCCCAGGCCGAGTACGTCGGGCGCCTGCGCGACGGCCCGGGGACGGCCCAGGTCCTCGGCCAGGCCGACGGCGGCGAGCGCGTGCAGCCTGGCCAGCACCTGCCGGGGTACGGTGCGCCAGGTCGTGCCGAGCCTTCCCAACTCGGCCGAGACGCGCAGCGCTCCCTGGACGACGGGGTCGGTGGCCTCGGGGATGGCCTCCAGGGGGACGTCCACCCCCTCCAGGGCGGCGGACGCGCGGGCACCGCGCAGGGCGGACCGGGCCGACACCTCCGCGCTCTTGCGCCGCAGGACGCGGTGCCCGTACAGCCGGTCGACGGCCACGCGCGCCTCGGCGACCGCGTCGGACACGCCGGGCATTCCTGCGATGACAGCCAATGGGTCGCTCACGCTGCCCGACCCTACCGGGGCCGTCGTGGCGGGCCCCGGCCAGGCCGCGGGCCCGGCCCGTCCGGACGAGACCGTGGAGAGAATGTCCCGACGAGACCGCGGAGAAGAACCACGGGGAGGACGCACGAACGGGACCGTGGAGAAAGCCCGCGAGAAAGCCGCACGAACGGTGGAGAGATCCCACGGGGAAACCGCACGGAGGGGACCGTCGGACGAACCCTGCGGAAATGAGGACGAACCTCCGGAAATGGCCGGCGCACGCCCCGGGAACGCGACCCGAGCGGGAACCACCCGCCGAGACGGAGGATCGCGGACCGGACCGGACCGGAACCGGAGCCAGCGGCGGGGGCGGGAGCCCGAGGCGGGGTCGCCGATCGGCCGGACCGTTCGGCGACCGCATGACACCGCCCGGCGCACCGGCGCGACGGTGCGCGTTGAATAACACCTCCCACGTTCCTACCGTGGCGAAAACCCGACGGTCCCCGGATCGCCCCCCGCGGATGGAGTGTTTTGCAGGCAGATGTTCTGTCATCACCGATTGGTACAGACCTGTCTAGACCTCTTGTGGCGGGCACCGGTGGACTGGTGAAGTGGGACACGACCAGTCGATAGCAGTGTGAGGAGTGCGTAGTGGCCCCGGAGACCCCTGGTTCCGAGTCGCGTGAGACCCAGGAGACGCTGTCCAACCTGCTGCGGGAGACCCGGCGGTTCACCCCTCCCGCCGACCTGGCCGCCTCCGCGAACGTGACCGACGACGCCTACGCCGAGGCCGATCGTGACCGCCTCGCCTTCTGGGAGAAGCAGGCCGACCGGCTGACCTGGTCGAAGCGCTGGGACACCGTTCTGGACTGGAACCCGCCCTTCGCCAAGTGGTTCGTCGGCGGTGAGCTCAACATCGCCTACAACTGCGTGGACCGTCACGTCGAGGCGGGCCGTGGCGACAAGGTCGCCTATCACTGGGAGGGCGAGCCCGAGGGCGACACCCGTACGATCACCTACGCCGATCTGCTGCGCGAGGTCTCCAAGGCCGCCAACGCGCTCCAGGAGCTGGGGGTCGGCAAGGGCGACCGGGTCGCGATCTACATGCCGATGATCCCCGAGCTTCCGATCACGATGCTGGCCTGCGCCCGTATCGGAGCGATCCACTCGGTGGTGTTCGGCGGCTTCTCCGCGACCGCGCTCAGCGGCCGGATCAAGGACGCGGACGCCAAGCTCGTGGTGACCGCCGACGGCGGCTACCGCAGGGGCGCGCCCAGCGCGCTCAAGCCCACCGTGGACGAGGCCGTCGCCGAGTGCCCCGGCATCGAGCACGTCCTGGTGGTGCGGCGGACCGGTCAGGACGTCGCCCGGACCGACAAGGACGTGTGGTGGCACGACGTCGTGGACCGTCAGCCGGACGTCCACGAGGCCCTGCCGAACGACGCCGAGGACCCGCTCTACATCCTCTACACCAGCGGGACGACCGGCAGGCCCAAGGGCATCCTGCACACCACCGGCGGCTACCTCACCCAGACCGCCTACACCCACCACGCGGTCTTCGACCTCAAGCCCGAGACCGACGTCTACTGGTGCACCGCCGACATCGGCTGGGTGACCGGCCACTCCTACATCGTGTACGGGCCGCTGGCCAACGGCGCGACCAGCGTCATCTACGAGGGCACCCCGGACACCCCGCACCGCGGCCGGTTCTGGGAGATCGTGCAGAAGTACGGGGTCACCCTGCTCTACACCGCCCCGACGGCCATCCGCACGTTCATGAAGTGGGGCGACGACATCCCCGCGAAGTTCGACCTGTCGTCCCTGCGGATCCTGGGCAGCGTCGGCGAGCCGATCAACCCCGAGGCCTACATCTGGTACCGCGAGCACATCGGCGGCAACCGTACCCCGGTCGTGGACACCTGGTGGCAGACCGAGACCGGCGCCGTCATGATCAGCCCGCTGCCCGGCGTCACCGAGGGCAAGCCCGGCGCGGCCATGCGCCCGCTGCCCGGCATCACCGCCGACGTGGTCGACGACCAGGGCCGGAGCGTCGGCAACGGGGGCGGTGGATACCTGGCGATCCGCGACCCGTGGCCGTCGATGCTCCGTACGATCTGGGGCGACGACCAGCGCTTCATCGACACCTACTGGTCCCGTTTCGAGGGCATGTACTTCGCGGGCGACGGTGCCAAGAGGGACCAGGACGGCGACATCTGGCTGCTCGGCCGGGTGGACGACGTCATGCTCGTCTCCGGGCACAACATCTCCACCACCGAGGTGGAGTCGGCGCTGGTCTCCCACCCCAAGGTCGCCGAGGCTGCCGTGGTCGGCGCGACCGACCCGGTGACCGGCCAGGCCATCGTGTCGTTCGTGATCCTGCGCGGCAACGCCGAGGAGGGCGCGGACATCGCCGCCGAGCTCCGCGCCCACGTCTCCAAGGCCCTGGGACCGATCGCCAAGCCGCGTCAGATCCTCGTGGTGCCGGAGCTGCCGAAGACCCGCTCCGGAAAGATCATGCGGCGTCTCCTGCGGGACGTGGCGGAGAACCGCAGCGTCGGCGACGTCACCACGCTCGCCGACAGCACGGTGATGAACCTCATCTCGGAGAAGCTGCCCAGCGCCAAGAGCGAGGACTGAGCGAACCGGCGACCGGCAGGGGAGGCGGGCCCGTGACGGGCCGGCCTCCCCTGCCGGGAGAGCGAGCCCGGTGAACGCGAGCCCGGTGAACGGGCGGGGAGGGCGAGCCAGGCGAACGAGCCGTCGGCGGCGCCCCGTCCGCGGAGAGGAGGCCCGGGAACCGGGTCTCGGCGACCGCCCCGCCCCCCGGCAGCCTCCTGCCACCGTTCCCTCACGAACGGCCCTCCCCGCGACCGCCATCGCGCACGGCCCGGCTCCGTCACGCCACGCCGGGCGACTCCCCCGGGCGACCCCCGGCCGACACCGCCCTCGGACCACGCCGTCACCCCACCGCCCTGGTTTCCCGGCGTCCCCGTCCCGGGATCACCCGGCCCGCAGATCACCCCGCCCCGGGATCACACGGCCCCAGATCACGCCGTCCCGGAGATCACCCGTCCCGGGATCACCCCGTCCGGTACGGCGCTCCGGCACCCCCCTCCGATACGGTGCTCCCACCGCGCGCTCACCTCGTCCGGTCCGAATCGGTGGTGTTCGCCCGACCCTCACCGGGGTAGCTCTCGCCCTGATGACCAGGTACGCGACGACCGCCGACGTGCCCGCGTCGCCGGTTCCGGCGACGATCTCGTCGCGGGTGTGCGTGCGCGACCCCCTCGGCGCGCAGCATGATGTTCGACAAAGGCCCTCGATAGGAGATCATCCATGACACAGATCCCGCCGGCGGAGCCACAGGAGGAGACCCTGGGCACGCTGGTCGCCGCCGCCAGCGACCAGATCTCCACCCTGGTCCGCGCCGAGATCGAACTGGCCAAGGCCGAGTTCCGGTTCGACGCCAAGCGCGTCGGCATGGCCGCCGGTCTCTTCGGGGCGGCGGCGTTCATGGCCCACCTGTGCCTGATCCTCGGCTCGTTCGCGCTCGCCTACGGCCTGGTGGCGGCGGGCGTGTGGACCTGGCTCGCCTTCCTGATCGTCACCGTCCTGTACCTGCTCGTGGCCGGGGGGCTGGTCTTCATCGGCCTGCGGCGGCTCAAGGGCCTGACCGGGATGAAGCGCACCCTGCGATCGCTCAAGACGATCAAGAGCGGTGAGCGCGAGCCCGGCCTCGGTTCGAGCCCGGCCCCGGTCGCCGCCACCCAGGCCGACGGCCGTCACGACCCGGTGAGACCGGGCCGGTGAGCAGACCCGACGAGTCCGTGGTCAGGATCGACGGTCCGTGGACCCACCGATCCGTCCACGCCGGTGGCACCCGCTTCCACGTGGTGGAGGCCGGTACCGGCCCCCTGGTCCTGCTGCTGCACGGTTTCCCGCAGTTCTGGTGGTCCTGGCGCAACCAGCTGGTCTCGCTCCCGGCGGCCGGTTACCGCGCCGTCGCCGTGGACCTGCGGGGCTACGGCGCCAGTGACAAGCCGCCGCGCGGGTACGACCTTCGCACGCTGGCCGCCGACGCGGCCGGGCTGGTCCGCGCGCTGGGCGAGACCGGTGCGATCGTCGTCGGCCACGACTGGGGCGGTCTGCTCGCCTGGACCATGGCCGTGCTGGACCCGAAGGCGGTCCTGCGACTGGTGCCGGTCTCGGCGCCGCATCCCCGCCGCCTGCGCACCACCCTGTTCACCGAGCCGTTCGGCCAGTTCAGGGCGGCCCGTTACGCGCTGGGCTTCCAGGTGCCGCTGGTCCCGGAACGGCGCCTGACCGCGAACTCCGGCGCCAGGGTGGGACGCCTGCTGGAGCAGTGGTCGGGACCCGGCTGGCCGGAGGAGGAGGTGTCGAGGACCTACCGCGAGGCGTTCCGCATCCGCAACGTCTCGCACTGCGCGCTGGAGTACCACCGCTGGTTCGGCCGCTCCCAGCTGCGCCCGGACGGGTGGCGTTACGCCAGGACCATGCGCGCCCAGATCAACGCGCCGACCCTGCAGCTGCACGGCGCGCTCGACCCGCACGTCCTGCCCCACACCGCCCAGGGCTCGGGACGGTACGTGGCCGCCCCCTACCGGTGGAGGCTGATCGAGGGCGCCGGGCACTTCCCGCACGAGGAACGTCCCGAGGAGTTCGACGCCGAGCTCGTCGCCTGGTTGTCCGACCCGGAGCCGGACCGGTGAGCGCGCGGGACCGCGATCCCGACGGCAGGCCGCGCAACCTGCGTCCCCGTGACGCGTTCGGACGGCCGCTGCCGCACGGCGCGGAGGGGGTGGAGCGCATCCCGGACGACTACGCGCCGAGCGCCGAGGAGGCCCTCTCCGAGGCGCGCAGGCTGCTCGGCGAGGAGCGGCCGTTCCACGCCCACGAGGTGCTGGAGGGCCGGTGGAAGAACTGTCCCGAGGCCGAACGCGAGCTGTGGCAGGGACTGGCGCAGATCTGCGTCGGCCTGACCCATCTGCAACGGGGCAATCCGCGCGGGGCCGCGACGCTGTTCACCCGGGGAGCCGACCGGATCAGCGGCTACGGCATGCCGTACGAGCGGATCGCCAGGATGGCGCACGGGCTCGACGAGGTGGAGGCCGGGGAGGCCATCGCCAGGGTGCGGGAACTGCTCTGAGCGCGGGCGCCGCTCCGGCGGCCCCGGCCTCGCCGGCCCGTCCCCCGGCCTAGTTCTGGTCGCACTCCTGGGTGTCGACCTGGTTGAAGAGCTTGGAGCCGTCCTCGGCGTCCGGTGCGACCTCGGCGGCGGTGAGCGCGAAGCCGGTCTCCCGCTGGTTGAGCGCGGCGGCGAAGACCACGCCGTAGACCCGGCCCTGCGGGGTGAGCAGCGGCCCCCCGGAGTTGCCCTGCCTGACCTGGCCCCGGATGGAGTACACGTCGCGGATGACGGTCTTGCGCTCGTAGATGTTGAGCCCCTCGGCCTTCTGCTGCACCCGGATGCGCGCGGGATCGAGCGTGTAGCCCTGGCCGTGCGGGAAGCCCGCGACGATCGCGTCGTCACCCTTCTTGGCGGTGCCGTCGAACCGCAGGATCGGCATGTTGAGCCCGGTGACGTGCAGGATCGCGATGTCCCGGTCGGGGTTGTAGAGCACCACCCTGGCCGGATGGATCTTGTTGAGGTAGTCGGTGACCTGGAGGTCCTGGTCCACCCCGGCGACCACGTGCGCGTTCGTCATGATCTTGTTCTGGGCGTAGACGAAGCCGGTGCCCTCGATGTGCTTGCGGCAGCTGGAGGCGATGCCCTGGACCTTGACGATGCCCCGGCGGGCCCGCGCGAGCTGCCTGTTGTTCTTGGCCACGCTCCGGTCGGGCGGCGGGATCTGGACGAGCTGGCCGCCGCCGATGTCGTCGAACACCTTGGGGAAGCCGGAGGTGTCGAGGAAGTTCTTGATCGGCTTCTGCAGGTCCTTGGCGGCCCTGGGCAGCGTCTGGTCGACCGTGGACAGCAGGAGCGACCCGTTGACCTGCTCGCTGAGCAGGGTGAACTGGGACGAGGCGAGCAGCGAGCCGATCAGCCACGCGATGATCAGCACCGAGAACGCGCTGGAGAAGGTGCCTCCGACCGCGTCCACGGCCTTGGCGGGCTCCCAGGTGACGTGGCTGCGGACCACCGCGCCGATGGTGGACGACGCGAACTGCCCGATCGTGGCGGCGAGGAAGACGATGACGATCGCCAGCAGGGCACGCTCGGTCGCCCCTTCGACCACGGCTCCGGCGAGAAGCGGCGCGACGAACATCCCCAGCAGCGCCCCGCCGACGAAGCCGACGAAGCTCAGGGCACCGATGATGAATCCCTGGCGGTATCCCGACACCGCGAAGGCCACCATCAGGGCGATCAGGATGAGATCTAATAGATCACCGCTCACCCCTTTACGTTATCCAGCCCATGCGCCACGCGTGCACACCTTGGACGAGGTCTCTGCCAGATCGTGTCCGCGGGGCCGGCCGCCGCGTCGGCGCGAACCGGGCCGGGATCCGTCCCGGCCGGGCGTACCGGGCCGGCCGGCGGGGCCCCGGGGAGGGACGGCCCGTCAGCGGGAGGAGAGGCTCAGCACGTCGGGCGGGATGTCCTCCAGCCGCGACCGGTCCCAGGGGACCTCGAAGTCCGAGCCGCTGAGCACCCCGTCGAGCACCCCGGCGGTGAACCCCCAGACCAGCAGCCCGCGGACCCGGAAGGCGGGTCCCGCGTAGCCTCTCGGGTGGCGCAGCCCCAGCCGGTTGGCCGGGTCGGCGAGCTCGCGGAGCGGGACCCGCTCCACCGACTCCACCTCCTGCGGCGAGGCCGCGTGCACCGCGCAGGGGGTGTGCCACCAGGCCAGCACCGGGGTCACCCGGTTGTCGCTGTGCGCCAGGTAGAGCTCGGGCATGGTCCCGAGCACCCGGACGCCCTCGGGGTCGAGACCGGTCTCCTCGCGGGCCTCACGGAGCGCGGCGGCGACCGGGCCGTCGTCGGTGGGGTCGACCCCGCCCCCGGGGAACGCGGGCTGCCCGGCGTGGTTACGCCCGTGCCGGCTTCGCTGGATGAGCAGCACGTCCGGGCCGAACGGCCCCTCCCCGAACAGCAGCAGCACCGCCGCCGACCGCCCGCCCGTGGCCGGTGGGCGCAGCGGCGGGGGCACCGGCCTCGTCACGGCCCGCCCGGCCAGCGTCTCCAACCATCCGGGAACCTCCACCGGCGCACCTCCGACCATCCATGCTCGATCTTCGCAATCGTGTGCAACACGGCGCCCGGCCCGTCGCTTCCCGGCCCGGCGGTCCACGGTACGACGATCACGAGGGGAGCGGGACGGGCGACCCGCCGTGATCACGAGAACGGGCCGGGGCGGACCAGCCTGGCGGCCTTGACCGGGTCGATCGGGCCGAGACCGTACGAGGGGCAGAGCGCGGCGAGCGGGCAGACGCCGCAGGCCGGCGTGCGGGCGTGGCAGATGCGGCGGCCGTGCCAGATCAGGCGGTGGGACATCATCGTCCAGTCCCGCCTGGGGATCAGCCCGGCGACCACCTGCTCGATCTTCACCGGGTCGGTCTCCGCGGTCCACCGGAACCGGTGGGTGAGCCGCTGGAAGTGCGTGTCGACGGTGATCCCGGGCACCCCGAACGCGTTCCCGAGCACGACGTTGGCCGTCTTGCGGCCGACCCCGGGCAGGGTGACCAGGTCCTCCAGACGCCCCGGGATCTCCCCGCCGAAGCGCTCGCAGACGGCCTGGGCCATGCCGATGATGCTGGTGGTCTTGGCCCGGAAGAAGCCGGTGGACCGGATGATCTCCTCCATCTCGGCCCGGTCGGCCCCGGCATACGCTTCCACGGTGGGATATTTCGCAAAAAGGGTAGGAGTTACGGTATTAACTCTTTTGTCCGTGCACTGTGCGGACAGAATGGTCGCGACCAGCAGTTCGAGAGGGCTGCGGAAGTCAAGCTCGCAGTGGGCGTCAGGGTAGGTTTCAACCAGGATCCGGTCCATTCGCCGAGCTCGGCGTACCAGGGCGAGCCGGGATTCCTCTACGGGGCTGACGTCGCGGAGCACCCCGACAGCCTACGCTCCAGGCCCCCTGAAGAGGTGCACGGTGGGATGGGTCACAATGACTGCGTGAGCCGTGAAACAGGAGGCACCGTGAACTCCGACGAAGTGCTGGGCAAGGCCCCTCTGTTCGCCGCGCTCGACCGTGAGAGCGCCGCGGCGCTGCGCACGAGCATCACCGAGGTCGAACTCTCCAAGGGACAGAACCTTTTCAGCGAGAACCAGACCGGTGACCGCCTCTACGTGGTGCTCGAAGGGAAGATCAAGCTTTCCCGCACCGCGCCCGACGGCCGGGAGAACCTGCTCAGCGTGCTCGGTCCGAGCGAGATGTTCGGCGAGCTGTCCCTGTTCGACCCCCGCCCCCGTACGGCGTCCGCCACCGCGCTGACCGACGTCCGGCTGGCCGGGCTCGGGCACGACGATCTGCGCCCCTGGCTGACCGGCCGCCCGGAGGTGGCCCTGCACCTGCTGCGCGCGCTGGCCCAGCGCCTGCGCCGCACCAACGACGTCCTGGCCGACCTGGTCTTCACCGACGTGCCCGGCCGGGTGGCCAAGGCCCTGCTCGACCTGGCCGAGCGCTTCGGCCAGCGGATCGACGACGGCGTACGGGTCCACCACGACCTGACCCAGGAGGAGCTGGCCCAACTGGTGGGCGCCTCCCGCGAGACCGTGAACAAGGCGCTGGCCGACTTCGCCCAGCGCGGCTGGCTGCGCATCGAGGCCAAGGCCGTGGTGATCATGGACCTGGAGCGGCTGCACAACCGCTCGCGCTGACCGGTCCCGAGCGGAGGTCCCGGAAAAGGACCGTTCCCGGGCCCCCCGGCCGAGGCCCGGCCGGAGGGACCTACCCCTCCAGGTAGGCCAGCTGGGCGCGGACCGACATCTCGGCGGCGGGCCACAGCGACCTGTCCACGTCCGCGTAGACGATCTCGACGATCTCCCGGGGGGTCACCGCCCCGTCCCGCCGGGCCTGCCGGATCTGGTCCAGCCGGCGCCGCCGGTGCGCGATGTACCCGTCCAGCGCGCCGATCGGGTCGGGCAGCACCGGGCCGTGGCCGGGCAGCAGCGCCTCGGCCCCCACCTGCTCGGCCCTGGCGCGGAGCAGGTCCAGGGAGCGCAGGTAGTCGGCCAGGTCGCCGTCGGGGGCGATCACGGTGGTGCCCCGGCCGAGCACGGTGTCACCGGTGAGGATCGCCCCGTCCCGCGGCAGCCAGAAGCACAGCGAGTCGAACGAGTGGCCGGGCGTGCCCAGCACGCGCAGTTCCACGTCCCCTGCGGTGACCACGTCGCCGTCGCCGAGTCCCTCCTCGCCCAGCCGGTGCGCCGGATCCAGGGCCCTGACGGGCGCGCCGACCTTCCGGGCGAAAGCCGCGGCGCCCCCGCTGTGGTCGGGATGCCCGTGCGTGAGCAGGATCGCGACCACCCGGCGGCCCTCCAGGTGAGCGGCGACCCGGGCGAGGTGCCCCTCGTCGTCCGGACCCGGATCGACGACCAGCACCTCCTCCCCGAGGCCGATCACCCAGGTGTTGGTGCCGTCCAGGGTCATCTCGGACGGGTTGGGAGCGAGCAGGTTGAGCGCGTGGGCCGTACCCGCCCCGTCGGGCCCCTCCAGGGGGATCCTCAGGCCGCTCACCCGGCGCCGAACCGGTAGTCGTCGTCGAGCACGATGCGCATCTCCCCGTCCACCTCGGCGATCCTGGGCATGATGGTCACGATCTCACGGCCGGCCGCGAGCACCTCGGGGACCTTCTCGTAGGCGCTCAGCTCGGTGAGGGTGCGGTGGGTCGGGGGCATCAGGAAGATCTCGCCCGCCCGTGCCCGGTCGAGCGCGTCGGCGGGCCTGAGCCAGGCGACCTGGTCGGCCTCGCCGCCGACGTCGCGGGTGCGCTGGCCGGGCGGGAGCGCCGCGACGAAGAAGCGGGTGTCGAAGCGCCGGGTCTCCACCTCGGGGGTGATCCAGTGGGCCCAGGGCCGGAGCAGGTCCGAGCGCAGGACCAGCTCTCGCCCGGCCAGGAAGTCGGCGAAGGACAGGCTCCTGCCGATCAGGGCCAGCCGGTCGGACTCCCAGTCGTCACCGGTGGTGTCGGCCACCACCGACTCCGCGGACGGCCCGGCGAGCAGCACCCCCGACTCCTCGAACGTCTCCCGTACGGCGGCGCACACCAGTCCCCGGGCGGTCCGCTCGTCCGCGCGGAAGATCTCCCCCCAGTCCGCGGGAGAGGGGCCGGACCAGGCGATCGCGTGGTCGGTGTCGCGCGGGTCCACCGAGCCGCCGGGGAAGACGTAGGCGCCCGCGGCGAAGGCCATGCTCGCCTTGCGCCGCAGCATGTAGGTCTCCGGCCCGGCGGCGCCCTCGCGCAGGACGACCACGGTGGCGGCGTCCCTCGGCGGGGCGGGGGCGACCCGCCCGGCCAGGATGTCGCGCGCGCGCTCACCGAACTCACCAGGAAGCGGGATACCGCCCATTGAGACCCTCCACCAGAACACTGCTCGGTTTCAGGGTCCATCATGTGGTACGGCACCGCGCCGGACAATCGCGAGCCCCCCGGGCCTTCCCCGTTCCGGACGATCACGAGTCCCCGGGCCTCCACCGCTCCGGACGATCACAGGCCCCCGTGCCTCGGCGAACGGCTCCGCCCGGCCCTTGCCGGGATTCTCCGCAAGGGCCGGGCCCGGGTCCTCAGCGGACCTCGGCGACCACCTCGACCTCGACCGGCGCGTCCAGCGGGAGCACCGTGACGCCCACCGCGCTGCGGACGTGCCTGCCCGCCTCGCCGAACACCTCGCCGAACAGCTCGCTGGCGCCGTTGGCGACCTTCGCCTGCCCGGTGAAGTCCGGGGCGCTGGCCACGAAGGCGGTCACCTTGACGATCCGCACGATGTTCGACAGCCCCCCGGCCGCCGACGCGATCGCGGCGAGGGCGTTGATCGCGCAGATCCTCGCCAGATCGTAGGCGGCCTCGGCCTCCACCTCGGCGCCGACCTTCCCGGTCGCCTTCAGCTCGCCGTTCACCGTCGGCAGCTGCCCCGAGGTGTAGACGTGATCGCCCGAACGCGTCGCCGGGACGTACGCCCCCAGCGGGGACGTCACCTCGGGCAGGGTCAGGCCGAGCTCCGTCAGCCTCTCCTGTGGCGTCACTGCTTGGGCCGCTTCAGGTAGGCCACCAGCTGCTCCGGGTTGGGCCCCGGCACGACCTGCACCAGCTCCCAGCCGTCCTGGCCCCAGTTGTCGAGAATCTGCTTCGTCGCGTGGACCAGCAGCGGCACCGTCGAGTACTCCCATTTCGTCATGCGGGACACATTAGCGAGGCCGCCCCGGTCCGGCGGCCCGTCACGGCGCCTCCCCGTGTCCCCCGGAGGGCGGATCCGCCGGGGCGCGGGCTGTGAGAATCGACATATTTACTTTCACCTCCCGATCGATTAGAGCCGTACCCGTGTCCGGCCCCGCGGGCCGCGGACCGGCCACCGGGCGGCTCCCCGCCCGGCGCGGACGTCCCGCACGCCCGTGCTGACCAGCGAAGGCGACGCCGAGCGGATCCGGCCGCGCCCGCGCCCGGATCCCGGCGTCCCCGCGCGCCCGCCCCTCGCCGGCACGAGGGCGTGACCGGGCGGGGACCCCGGAGGAAGGCCGCGGGGAGTTGTCAAGGGGGCGTTGGGTAGCCTTCGAAAGGTGAGAGCTCGCGACACCGATTGGGACGGCGTACGCCTCCACGTCGTCACCGGCAAGGGCGGCACCGGGAAGACCACGGTGGCCGCCGCGCTCGCCCTCGCCCTCGCGGCGGACGGCCGGAAGGTCCTGCTGGTCGAGGTCGAGGGCCGCCAGGGGATCTCCCGGGTCTTCGACCTGCCCCCGCTGCCGTACGAGGAACGCAAGATCGCTGTCGCGCCGGGCGGCGGGGACCTCTACGCCCTGGCCATCGACCCCGAAGAGGCCATGCTCGAGTACCTCGAGATGTTCTACGGCATGCGCAGGGCCGGGAAGGCGCTCACCAAGATGGGCGTCGTCGACTTCGCGACCACCATCGCCCCGGGTTTTCGCGACGTGCTGGTCACCGGGAAGACCAGCGAGGCCGTCCGCCGCAAGGGCAAGAACGGCAGGAGGGTCTACGACGCGGTCGTGCTCGACGCGCCGCCGACCGGCAGGGTCGCCCGCTTCCTGAACGTCACCAACGAGGTCGCCGGGCTGGCCAGGGTCGGCCCGATCAAGAACCACGCCGACCTGGTGAACGGGGTGGTGTCCTCCCCCGAGACCGCGGTGCACTTCGTCACGCTCCTGGAGGAGATGCCGGTCCAGGAGACCCTGGACGGCCTGCGCGAGCTCCGCGCCGCCGATCTCCCCGCCGGAGGGATCTTCATCAACATGGTCCGCGAGTCGCTGCTGCCCGCGGCCGTGCTGGACGCCGCGGCCGAGGGCGGCTTCGACCCGGCCGAGCTGGTGCTCGGCCTGAAGGCCGCCGGGCTCACCGACGGCGACCCGGCCGCGATCGCGGTGGCCGAGGCGCTCACCGAGGAGATCGCCGAGCACGCCCGCCGCACCGCGCTGGAACGGCAGGAGAGGCTCTCGCTGGAGAAGTCCGCCCGCCCCCGCTACGAGCTGCCGCTGCTGTCCGACGGGGTGGACCTGTCCGGGCTGTACGAGCTGGCGGAATCGATCCGCACCCAGGGAGCAGCGTGAAGACCCCACCCGTTCTCGACCTCGACGCGATCGTCGACGACCCCGGTACCCGGATCGTCGTCTGCTGCGGCTCCGGCGGCGTCGGCAAGACCACCACCGCCGCCGCCCTGGGGCTGCGCGCGGCCGAGCGGGGCCGTTCCACCGTGGTGCTCACGGTCGACCCGGCCCGGCGGCTGGCGCAGTCGATGGGGCTCACCGAGCTCGACAACACCCCCAGGCCGGTCGCGGGCGTGCAGGGCGAGGGCCGGCTGCACGCCATGATGCTCGACATGAAGCGGACCTTCGACGAGATCATCGAGGCGCACGCCGATCCCGAGCGAGCCCGGCAGATCCTGACGAACCCCTTCTACCAGTCCCTGTCCTCCAGCTTCACCGGTACCCAGGAGTACATGGCGATGGAGAAGCTGGGCCAGCTCCGCCGGTCGGGCGAGTGGGATCTGATCATCGTCGACACCCCGCCGTCCCGGTCGGCGCTCGACTTCCTGGACGCTCCCGAGCGGCTCGGCCGATTCCTGGACGGCCGGCTCATCCGGGTGCTCATGGCCCCGGCCAAGGCCGGGGGACGCAGCGCGTTCAAGCTGCTCAACGCGGGTTTCGGCATCGTCGCCGGGGCGCTGACCAAGCTGCTGGGGGCACAGGTCCTCAAGGACCTGCAGACGTTCGTGTCCGCGCTGGACGCGGTCTTCGGCGGGTTCCGGGCGCGGGCCGAGCAGACCTACCGGCTGCTGCAGGCCCCCGGGACGGCGTTCGTCGTCGTGGCCTCGCCCGAGCGTGACGCGATGCGCGAGGCGTCGTACTTCGTGGAGCGGCTGGCCGCCGAGCGCATGCCGCTGGCGGGTCTCGTGGTCAACCGGGTGCACACCTCGCCCGCCGCCGTGCTCTCCGGGGCGCGGAGCACGGCCGCCGCCGAGGACCTGGAGTCGCGCGGCGAGCACGAGCTCACCTCCGCCGTCCTGCGGTTGCACGCCGGGCGGATGCAGCTGGCCGCGCGCGAGCAGCGTGAGCAGGAGCACTTCATCTCCGCCCATCCCACGGTGCCGGTCGCGCGGGTCCCCGCCATGGCGCAGGACGTGCACGACCTGGATGGCCTGCGCGAGGTGGGCCGGCTGCTGGCCGCCCAGTAACCCGGCGGCCGGATCGCCCGTCCGGCCCACGGGCCCTTCCGGGGACGTCCGTCCCGGCCGGTTCCTTCGGCGTCGCCGTCCGGTGAGCCGTCCTTCCCGGCCGGTCCCTCCGGGAGCGTCCGTCCCGGTGGGGCGGCCGGAAGGTCCGGCCGCCCGACCCGTTCAACCGTCCCGGGACATGCATGTACGGCTGGCGCCCGGCGCCAGCCGTACGGGATCGGCGCGAACTCAGCCGGCGATCAGCTCGTTCGTTCGCTCGTACTCTTCTTTGGCCAACTCCAGCAGGTCACGCCAGGAGTCGACATCCGGTCGCCGGCGCAGCAGCGCTCGACGTTCGCGCTCGGTCATCCCGCCCCACACCCCGAACTCGATGCGGTTGTCCAACGCATCGGCGAGGCACTCGGTCCGGACCGGGCATCCTCGGCAGATCAGCTTTGCTCGGTTCTGGGCAGCACCCTGAACGAACAAAGCGTCAGGATCCGCACCCTTACAGGCCGCACGGGAGGTCCAATCCGTGATCCACATTCGACCCCACTCCCCTTAGGTGGTCAGTCGTGACTTGGGCCGACGGGCGCGGGCGTCGGGCCTCGGTATTCAATTGCTGCAGAAAGAGAACGTACGCAACCAGACGTTCGGGCCGACAGACCCCGGCGGGACCAAATTCTCACATGGTCATCCGCGGCCATCTGGCCGGGAATGACTAGTCACCCGTCTTCGATACTGGGAGAAGTCATCTCAAAACGGTGTTCCGTTACCGTTTGGAGCATCAGCCCGACGTACCCTTGACTCGTGCAAGGTGATGGTAAAGATCAGGGTTCGGTGCTCCGCAGGATCGGCGGTGTGCTGAAACTGCTCGGCGCGGCGACCGCCACGGGCGTGCTGGCCGCCGCCGTGGCGCTTCCGGCGGTCGGCGGCGCGGGGATGACGGTGAACGCGGCGACGAACGAGCTGCGGCTCCTCCCCGAACCGCTCAAGGAGCCCCCGCTCGCGGAGAAGACCACCCTGCTCGACGCGGACGGCAAGCAGTTCGCCCAGTTCTACTTCCAGAACCGTGAGTCGGTGAAGATCGACGAGGTCGCCGACATCATGAAGACCGCGATCGTGGCGATCGAGGACGACCGGTTCTACGAGCACGGCGCGATCGACCTGGAGGGCACGTTCCGGGCCGCGGCGCGCAACGTCTCGGGCGGCGGGGTCGTGCAGGGTGGTTCCTCGATCACCCAGCAGTACGTCAAGCTCGTGCTGGTCAACGCCGCCGAGACCAAGGAGAAGCAGGAGGCCGCGCAGGCGCCGACCCTCTCCCGCAAGCTCAACGAGCTGCGTTACGCGCTCTACGCCGAGGAGAAGTACACCAAGGCGGAGATCCTCGAGAAGTACCTGAACATCTCCTACTACGGCGCGGGCGCCTACGGCATCCAGGCCGCCGCCAAGCGCTTCTTCGGCAAGCCCGCCTCCAAGCTCAACCTCTGGGAGTCGGCCACCCTCGCCGGGGCCGTGCAGAACCCGAGCGTGACCGACCCCGACGCGGGCAAGGCGGCCCGCACGAGGCTGCTGGAGCGGCGCAACACCGTGCTGAACCGGATGGCCGAACTCGGCAAGATCACGCCGCAGGAGGCCGAGGAGGCCAAGAAGAAGAAGCTCGGCTTCAAGGACATCGAGGCCCCCGGCGGCTGCGAGGAGAGCAAGTACCCCTACTTCTGCCTGTACGTGCAGCACGAGATCGCGCTCAACGAGGACTTCGGCAAGACCCCCAAGGACCGCGAGCGGCTGCTCCAGCGAGGCGGCCTGACGATCACCACCACGCTCGACGCCAAGGCGCAGAAGGCCGCCGAGAAGGCGATCAAGAAGTACGTCAAGGCCAGCGACAAGCCGGTCGCCGCGCAGGCGATGATCGTCCCCGGCACCGGGGCCGTCAAGGCAATGGCCGCCAGCCGCAAGTACGGCAACAACAAGAAGAAGAACGAGATCAGCTACAACCTGGTCGGCGACAGGGACCACGCGGGCGGCGCGGGCTTCCAGGCCGGCTCCACGTTCAAGCCCTTCACCCTGCTGACCGCCCTGGACCAGGGCATGAAGTTGAACGACGGCTTCTCCACCGGGGACGGCTACACCGCCCCGAGCTACGGCGCGTTCCGCGACTGCAAGGGCGAATCGCGCGGCGATCCCGGCCACACGGTCCACAACTCCAGCGAGAGCAGCGGCGGCTTCAAGACCCTCACCACCGGCACCCTGGGCTCGGTGAACACCTTCTTCCTCCGCCTGGAGCAGGAGGTCGGCCTGTGCGAGACGGTCAAGATGGCCAAGAGCCTCGGCATCAAGCGCGCCGACGGCGGGAAGCTGCAGGAGGTCCAGACCTTCACGCTCGGCACCAACGAGATGGACCCGGTGACGGTCTCCAACGCCTACGCGACGATCGCCGCCCGCGGCACCTACTGCAAGCCGATGGTGATCACCGAGAGCGTCGACCGCGACGGCAAGAAGACCTCGTACAAGCCCAAGTGCAAGCAGGTCCTGGACGAGGAGGTCGCCGACGCGGCCGCCCACATCATGTCCGGGGTCTTCACCAAGGGCACGATGACCGAGGTCGGCGGCATCGGCCGCCCGGCGGCGGGCAAGACCGGAACCACCGACAACTACACCGCCGCCTGGTTCGCCGGTTTCACGCCGGACCTCGCCTCCGCGGTCAGCCTCGGCGACCCGCGCGGCGCCTTCAAGTACGACCTGACCGGCGTGACCATCGGCGGCCGCTACTACAGCCACGTCTACGGCGCCTCGATCTCCGGGCGAATCTGGAAGGACTCGATGCTCAGCGCGCTCAAGGGCGTCGAGGCGACCCCGTTCACGCCGGTGAACATGGAGCGCTTCGGCGGCTGCTCCGGCCGGTGCGCGCCCAAGCCCCCGCCGGAGCCCGACCGCGGCGGCGGTGACGACCGGGGCGGCGACCGCGACCGGGGCGGCCCTGACGACGGCGGCGAGGTCGGGCGGGACATCAACGGCGGCGCCACGGCCGACCCCGGCGACGACGGCTGGGGCGGCTGGTAGGACACCGCGACCCGTTCCCCCGAACGCGCGGGCCCTCCCGCCCCGGCCCTTCCAGGAGCCGGGCGGGAGGGCCCTTCGGCGTCCGGGACCGATCGGCGCCCCCTACCGGTCCTCACCGGGCCCGCTCCGACCCTCCGGCCCCCAAGGGCCTGATCCGCCCCCGGGCCTCACCCGGCCCGGTCAGGTCCGGCCGGGACTGACGGTCAGCCGGTCAGGAGGACGCCAGTCGGGCCCGTACCGCCTGCGCGACCCGGCCGCCCTCGGCGCGTCCGGCGACCTTCGGGTTCACGAGCTTCATGACCTGGCCCATGGCCTGCGGCCCGGTGGCGCCGCTCTCGGTGACGGCCTCCTCCACCAGCGCGGCCAGCTCCTCGTCGGAGAGCTGCGCGGGCAGGTACGCCTCCAGCACGGCCTGCTCGTCGATCTCCGCCTGCGCCTGCTCCGCCCGGCCGGCACCGCTGAACGCCTCGGCGGCCTCCCGGCGCTTCTTGGCCTCCTTGGCCAGCACCTTGACGACCTCGTCGTCGGTGAGCTCGCGCGCCGTCTTCCCCGAGACCTCCTCGACGTTCACGGCCGCGAGGGCCATGCGAATCGTGCGGGTACGGATCTCGTCCCTGCTCTTCATGGAGGCCGTGAGATCGGCCTTCAGCTTGTCCTTCAATGCGCTCATGCGGTCCATCTTGCCGCCTCACCAGCCCCGCTGTATCCCGAGTTTCCTTCGCAGGGCCGGATCTCGGGCATGATGAGGACGTGAGGAAAGCAGCCGCGGTGCCCCTGTCCCTGCTCGGCGCCGGCGTGGCCGGCCTCGCGTACGCCTCGATCGTCGAGCGCAACGCGTTCCGGCTGCGCCGGTTCGACGTGCCCGTCCTGGAGCCGGGACAGCGGCCGGTGCGCATCCTGCACCTGTCCGACCTGCACCTCACCCCCGGCAGGCGGATGCTGATCGACTGGGTGCGCTCGCTGGGCGCCCTCAACCCCGACCTGGTGGTCAACACCGGCGACTCGATCGCGCACCCCGACGCGATCGCGCCCCTGATGCACGCCCTGGAACCCCTGCTGACGCGGCCGGGCCTGTTCGTCTACGGCTCCAACGACATGTACGAGCCCCGGCCGAAGAACCCGGCCCGCTACCTGTGGCGCACCTCCAAGACCGACTACGGGCAGAAGATCCCCACCCTCCCCTGGGAGGAGCTGGGCGCCGCCATGGCCGGCGAGGGCTGGCTGGACATGAACAACACCACCGCCCGCATCAAGGCGGGCGATCTCGACGTGGCCGTGGGGGGCATCCACGACTCCCACATCAACCTCGATCGTTACGACCTGATCGCCGGTCCCGCCCCGGCCGAGGCCGACCTGCGCCTGGGCGTGATGCACTCGCCCGAGCCCCGCAACCTGACCCGCTTCGCCGCCGACGGCTACCAGCTGCTGCTCGCCGGTCACACCCACGGCGGGCAGCTCTGCATCCCCTTCTACGGCGCCCTGGTCACCAACTGCGGGATCGACCGGGCACGCGTCAAGGGCATGAGCCGTCACGACTCCGCCTATCTCCACGTCTCCGCCGGGCTCGGGACCAGCCCCTACGCCCCGGCGCGGTTCTCCTGCTACCCCGAGGCCAGCCTGCTTACCCTGATGCCCCGCCGCCGTGGCGACACACGCACCCGCGAAGTCCGCTAGACTTTCTCAAGCACGAGCAAGACCAGACGTGCGAACGGGGTGTGGCGCAGCTTGGTAGCGCGCTTCGTTCGGGACGAAGAGGCCGCAGGTTCAAATCCTGTCACCCCGACGTTGAATGTCCCGAAGCAGAGGGCCTGATCCGCTCAGCGGGTCGGGCCCTCTGCTGTTCCCGGAAAGATCCTTCGAGACGGCGTGCGGCCGGGACGGGGTCGGCGTCACCGTATGGGCGAGCGGCTCCGTGACCCCGGCACCTCCTGGTACGACCTGCTGGAGGATCACCTGGCCGCCCGGCGCCGGGAACGCCTGCTCGCCTCCGACCGGGAGCGCCGCGGACCCCGGACGCTGGTGGAGTCCCTGCCGGACTGGATCAAGAGCGCGAAGCACCGCGAGGAGATCCTCAAGGTCATCGCCCGCCTGCGCGCCACCCTGGACGGCACCTGAACGGCGTCCGGACGACCTTTCGCGGGCCGTGCGGCGACCGGGGTGGGTCGGGTCTCACCGTCCGCCCCCGCGGCCGAGGTGAGCGTCCCGTGATCCGGTGGCCGGTCAAGCCTCGCCGTCCGCCTCCGCGCCCGGGAGAAGGGCCCACTCCCGCAGCAGGCCGTCGGTGAGGGTCGTCACCGCGCACCGGTCGGCGGCGTAGGCGACGGCCATCACGTGGTGTTCCGGGGAGAAGTCCGCGACGGCGTCGGCGACGAGGAACGGCTGGATGTCCCGCATGAAGGCGTCGCACGCGGTCAGCAGGCAGCCGATGTGGGCGTAGACGCCGCAGACGATGATCTGGTCACGACCCATGGCCCGCATCCGGTCGGCCAGGCCGGTCCCGTGGAAGGCGCTGTAGCGCCGCTTGACGAGCAGGATGTCGCGCTCCGCCGGGAGGAGGTCCGCGACGATCTCGCTCCCGGCCCCGCCGGGCACGCCCGGTCCCCAGAAGTCCTGCAGCAGGCCGCGCCGCTCGCCGCTCTGTCCGCCGGGCTGCGCCGAGTAGACGACCGGCACCCCCAGGCGGGCGCAGGCGTCGCGAAGGAGGCCGATGTTGGCGATGAGCCCGGTCAGCGGCGGGTCGCCGGCATCGAAGGGGGCCAGGAAGTGGTTCTGCATGTCGTGGACGAGCAGGACGGCGCGGCGCGGGTCGGGACGCCAGTCCACCCGGTTGGCGGGCAGGTCGTTCCACCCGGGCAGCGGGTAGGGGGCGATCCGGGGAAGGGCCATGTCACCATCTCCTTTCCGGCGGGCGGGTCAGCGGTCCCGGTCCAGGCCGACCGCGCGGAGCATGGTCTGGAACTTGGCGGTGGTCTCGGCGAGCTCCCTCTCCGGGACCGAACCGGCGACGATGCCCGCGCCGGCGAAGAGCCGCAGCGTCTGGTCGGCGACCTCGGCGCAGCGGATGGTCACCACCCACTCGCCGTCGCCGGTGATGTCGCCCCACCCGACCAGCCCGGCGTACAGGCCGCGGTCGAACGGCTCGATCTCCTCGATGGCCCGGCGCGCGGCGCGCGCGGGCGTGCCGCAGACGGCCGGGGTGGGGTGCAGCAGGGTGGCCAGCTCCAGCGAGGTGACCGACGGGTCGTCGAGCACACCGGTGATCCGGGTCGACAGGTGCCACATGGAGGCGGTGGACAGCAGCGACGGCCCGGCCGGGACGGTCAGGTCGCGGCAGTACGGGCGCAGGGTCTCCACGATGTTCTCGATGACCAGGGCGTGCTCGCGCAGGTCCTTGTCCGAGGTGAGCAGGGCACGGCCCCGTTCGGAGTCGACGACGGGGTCGGGGTGCCGGGGCGCCGACCCGGCCAGCGGGTTCGTGGCGATCCGGCGTCCCGAGCGGGCGACGAGCAGCTCGGGGCTGGCGCCCAGCAGCGTGCGGGTGCCGGTCCCCGGCCGTCCGCCGGGGACGGGCAGGTCGACCGCGTAGCCGTAGGCCTGCGGGTCGCGGCGTACCAGGTTGCGCAGGACCCGGCGGACGTCGACGGGCGCGCCGAGGGTGACGTCCAGGGCGCGGGCCAGCACGATCTTCTTGAGCTCCCCGGCGGTGAGCCTGGTCAGCGCCTTCTCCACACCGCGCAGGTAGTCGTCGGGAGCCGGAACCGGCCCGAACCCGGTGAACCCGGTGAACGGGGTGAACGGGGTGAACGGGATGGACGTGCCGCAGGCCCGCTCGGGACCCGCCGGGCCGGTCGCCGTACCGGTCGCCGGGTCCGTCCGGCGGACCTCGGCGGGCACCAGCAGGCGCGCGGGACGGTCGTCGCGGAAGGGCACCGCGCCCACCACCATGGGGTCGGGGTGACCGGCCTCCCGGGCGTCGCGCAGGGCCGAGGCGACGCGTCTTCGCAGGTCGCCCGCCGAGGAAGCGGAGATCGTCCGGTGAACACCCCTGGCGAGCAGGGTCCGGGCCGGCGAGGTGAAGAAGAAGGCGCCGGGTTCGTAGTCGCCCAGCAGGTCGGGTGTCCTGGGCATGGTGAGGGTGTCGTTCGGCGGCATGGCGAAGGGTCTCCTGTCGGAAGGGGTCCGTGAGGGGAAGAGATCCGCGAAGGGAAGGGTGGTGCCGCGCTAGGCCCGGAGCGTGGCGCCCCCGTCGACGTACAGGTCCTGCATGGTGATGTGCCTGGCGCGGTCGGAGGCCAGGAAGAGGACGGCGTCCGCGACGTCCTCGGGAGCGGCCAGCCTGCCCAGGGGGATGCCCACCCGGAAGGTGGCCGGTGAGCCCTCGACGACCGTCCGCGCGTCGTGCTCGCCGGTCCACAGGGCGCGCTGCATGGCGGTGTCGGTCGAGCCGGGCGACACCACGTTGCACCGGATGCCGTACGGTGCCAGCTCCAGGCCGAGGCACCTGGTGAAGTGCGCGGCGGCGGCCTTGGAGGCGGCGTAGGCCGCCATGTTCGTGCGGGGCACGCCCGCGGCGTTGGAGCCCACGGTGACGATCGCCCCGGATCTGCGGGGGATCATCCGGCGGGCGACCGCGCGGGAGAGGTGGAGGACACCGCCGGCGTTGACCGCGAAGGTGCGTGCCCATTCCTCGTCGCCGATGGTGACGGCCGGGCCCGAGCAGAGCACTCCGGCCACGTTGACGAGCAGCCCGATCGGGCCGAGGTCGGTCTCGACGCGCGCGATCACGTCGTCGACGGCGGCGCTGTCGGCGACCTGGCAGGTGTAGGGGACCGCGGTGCCGAGCCCGGCGGCGACCCGCTCGACCCGCTCGGTGTCGACGTCGAGGGCGGCGACGCGTGCGCCCGCCCCCGTCAGGGCGCGTGCCACCGCCTCGCCGATTCCCCGCGCCGCACCGGTGACCACGGCCACCGTGCCGTCCCTCAGCGCGCCTTCCCCCAGCATGCTCCCGCCTCCATCAGCCTGTGCCGTTGGAAGGCTAGTGCCATCACTTTGGGTTGCGCAGCAAAAACTTATAGTTACTTTTCACAGATCAGCGGGACATGCCGACGCTTGTGAGGAAG
This sequence comes from Streptosporangium sp. NPDC050855, assembly GCF_044456585.1. Lineage (NCBI taxonomy): Bacteria > Bacillati > Actinomycetota > Actinomycetes > Streptosporangiales > Streptosporangiaceae > Streptosporangium > Streptosporangium sp. NPDC050855. Next base: position 150,819 of record NZ_JBITFY010000001.1, on the reverse strand, counting down.
GGGCGGGAACGCCACAGGAGCCGGGACGAGACCGGGGTGGGAGCACCGCGTCACCGGGAACCGCGTCGCCGGAAAGCGGGTCTCCGGGAAAGAAAGGAGCGGGGGGGGGGGGGGGGGGGGGGGGGGGGGGGGGCGGGGGGGGGGGGGGGGGGGGGGGGGGCGGGGGGGGGGGGGGCGGCGGGGGCGT
>NZ_JBITFY010000001.1:0-150623 GCF_044456585.1 Streptosporangium sp. NPDC050855 | reverse complement strand
CCCGCGCCCCGGGAACCCGCGCCCCCTAACGGGGGACATCGCTAAAACACGGGCGCGGGGGGGCCCCCCCCCCCCCACCGCTCGGATCGGGTCAGGACGGGTTGCCGTCCGCGCCGCACTTGATGATCGGGCGGATGCAGTTGCGCACCCGGCGCTCCATCTCGGCCTCGGGCCAGGCGTTGAAGAAGTCACCGTGCATGGTGTACCCGGGTCCGGAGGCCAGGCGGAACCGCGCCGGGTCGCCGTTGACCGGGTAGCGCAGCACCTGGCGCAGCTTGGGCACCGGCACCGGGTGCGAGGCCGGGCAGGTCCCGCCCACCGGGTAGGACATGTGGCTCTTGTGGTCGGGGGAGTCGAGGTCCCTGCCGTTCCAGCACTGCGGGAAGTCCAGGTAGGACTCCAGCATCGTGCCGGCCGGGCAGTTCACGAAGTTCTTCGAGGCGCCCACGTGCCCGGCGTGCAGGCACGACCAGCGCGCGATCGTGTTGTCGTCGGGGCCGGTCGCCCTGGCGTTGCCCGCGACGATCCGCAGGCCGAGCGGGAGCGGCTGGATCCGCGCGATCACGTCGTCGCGCACGCCCTCGCCCAGGTAGTAGAACGTGGTGCCGGTCGGCTCCACCGGGGTGTTGCCGTTGTACAGGGTCGGCACCCAGTACGACGACAGGTCGACGCGCGGGTTGCAGTTGCTGGGAGAGCTCTGCAGGCTCGCCAGGGTCGTGTGGGCGTTGACGGTGGTGCTGCCGAAGAAGCTGTGCATGTGCGACGCGCCGGGCAGGCCGGGGAAGATGATCGGGTCGTCGGGCAGCCGGTGGCTGAACGGGCAGTCGGCGAGGAACTCCGCCACCCGTACGACGGCCGCGGACGAGCCGGCGGCCTGCGAGCGCGACGCCGTGCCGGCCTGGGCGGGCAGGGCCGACAGGGACGTGCCCAGCAGCGCGGCCAGCGCGAGGGCCAGGGTCAGCGGGCGTAGCCGGCGCCAGAGGGCACCGGACGAGGGACGTGGACGCATGGGGCGGCTCCTTTGGCCGGCTCTCCGGCACGGCTCGCCGGGAGCCGTGCCGGAAGGGGGGTGGGCGAGGGGTTACCGGTAGACGCGTACGTAGTCGACGAGCATCTGCTTGGGGAAGCCGGTGCTCGCGTCCGGCGGGCCGGGCCAGTCACCGCCGACCGCGAGGTTGAGGATGATGTAGAAGGGGTGGTCGAAGACCCACGGGCCCCGCGTCGCCTCGACCTGCTCCTTGCTGATGGTGACGACCGTGCGGCCGTCCAGCGTGTAGACGATGCCCTTGCTGTCCCAGTTGGCCGCCCAGACGTGGAAGTCGTCGGAGAGGTCGGCCCCGTTCGGCAGCGTGTACGAGCCGCCGATGCCGCCGCCGCCGTTGTAGGCGGGCGCGTGCACGGTCGAGTAGGAGGTCTTGACGTCCTTGCCGAGCACCTCCAGGATGTCGATCTCCCCGTTGTACGGCCACGGCCTGCCGGTGAGGAAGTCGGCGCCCATCATCCAGAACGCGGGCCACAGGCCGTTGCCCTTGGGGACCTTGACGCGGGCCTCGACCCGGCCGTAGGTGAAGGTGAACTTGCCTCCGGTGTTGATCCGTCCCGAGGTGTACCGGCAGGGTCCGCCCGGGCACGACGACCCGGCGGTGGTCTCCTCCCTCGCGGTGATGACGAGGTTGCCGTTGCCGTCCATGGCGGTGTTCTCGGGCTTGTAGTACTCCAGCTCGTTGTTCGGGCCGGTCCCCGGGTCCTGGGTCCACTTGGCCGCGTCGGGCCTGGTCCCGGCGGCGCCGTTGAACTCGTCGCTCCAGACCAGCGACGGCGGGTTGGCCGGGTCGGCCGGGAGCGGCGGAGGCGTGATCGGCGCGCCACCGGTGCCCCAGACCTGGAACTCCCACAGCGAGTAGCCGTACGGGGTGGCCCGCTGGGTGCCGTACATGCGCACGTAGCGGCCGGTGCCGTCGACGGTCAGCGTCTGCTTGAAGCCGGTGCCGGTGGTGGTGGAGTAGATCGGGGTCCAGGTGGCGTTGTCCGGGGAGACCTGGATCTGGAACGCCCTGGCGTAGGCCGGGTCCCACTGCAGCACGACCCTCTTGATCTGCGCGGTCGCGCCGAGGTCGACGGAGATCCAGGCCGGGTCCACCCAGCCGCCGGTGGGGCTGGTCGCCCAGCGCGAGGCCGGGTCGCGGTCGAAGGCCCTGGCCGGGGTGCACTCCCAGCAGTTCCCGTCGTGCTGGGAGGTGGAGGCCGCGCCGGGCCTGCCGTAGGAGAGCAGTCTGAGCTCGCCGGGGTTGCCGGGGTCGGTGGAGCCGGTCGTGCCGTAGACCTGGAACTCCCACAGCGAGTAGCCGTAGGCGGTGGCCCGCTGGGTGCCGTACACGCGCACGTAGCGGCCGGATCCGCTGACGGTCAGCGTCTGGTCGCCTCCGGTGCCGGTGGTGGTGGAGTGGATCGTCGTCCAGGTGGTGCCGTTGGGCGAGGTCTGGATCTGGAAGGCGCGTCCGTGGGCGGCCTCCCACTTCAGCGAGACCTGGGAGATGGTCGCGGTGGCGCCGAGGTCGACCTGGAGCCACTGCGGGTCGCTGAACGCGCTGGACCAGCGGGTGCCGGGGTTGCCGTCGACGGCGGCGGACGCGGGGAAGGCCACTCCCTCGGAGGAGGAGGCCGTCACCGGCCTGCCCTGGGAGAGCAGGACGTCGGCGGCCGCCGAGGCGGGCAGGACGGCCAGGCAGGGGGCGAGGAGGCTGACGGCGAGGGCGATCAGCAGGACCAGTGGGCGGGCGGGATGTCGAGGCGAGGGCATCGCGTCTCCTCGTGGTGGGGGGTGCAACCGATATCGGTTCGGGGAGCGCTCTCTGAGCAGAGATTGCTCTTGTCTGACCGACGCTGTCAAGTACCCGCTCAACCAGTAGGAAACGGCCCGGACACGTGCCGGTAACCGGCCGCACGCTTCAGGGAGCGCTCCCGGAGGATCTTTTCGGTCATCGCTCGTGGCCTCTGAGCAGCACCTTGGCGACACCCGGGCCGAAAACGTTCCGCCGCACCCTGCCGTCGCGTGACGCCGCGGGGACCGTGCCGGTCCGCGGGAACCCGGCGAGAATTTCCTCCGTGGACCGCTCCGCCCCGGGGAGCGTTCTCTTCATGATCAACGGATAGGCTGCGGGGAGGGTGGGACCGCACGCCCCGGCAGTCCTGGCCACCCGGCGGTACGCACTGCGGGAGAGACCACATGAGACGTCCCACGCTGGACGCCGTCGCCACCCGGGCCGGCGTGTCCAAGTCGACGGTCTCCAGGGTGGTGAACGGCGAGCCGACGGTCGCCGCCGACATCCGCGACCTCGTCCTGCGGGCGGTGAACGAGCTGGGGTACGTCCCCAACCCGGCGGCGCGCAGCCTGGTGACCCGGCGCACCGACTCCATCGCGGTGATCGTCTCCGACCCGCCGGCCGGGCTCGTCTCGGACGACCCGATGTTCTCCACGGTCGTGCGCGCGGCCAGCCGCGAGTTCGAGGCCGCGGGCAAGCAGGTCGTGCTCATGCTCGCCGGTTCGGACGACGCCCGGCTGCGCGCCACGCGGTTCGTGTCCGCCCGCCACGTGGACGCGGTCATGCTGGTGTCGATGCACGGCGCCGACCCGTTGCCCGCGGCGCTCGCCGCCACCGGCGTCCCGCTCGTCTCGCACGGCAGGCCCCCCTCCCGGACCTCCATCCCCTGGGTGGACAACGACAACGTCGGCGGAGCCGCGCAGGCCGTACGGCACCTGCTGGAGGGCGGGCGGCGGCGGATCGCCACGATCTCCGGGCCGCTGGACATGTCCGCCGCCCAGGACAGGCTGGGCGCCTACCGCGAGGTGCTGAGCGAGACCGGGCGGCGTTCGATCGTGGCCATCGGGGACTTCACCCGCGTCTCCGGGGCCGAGGCCATGGCGCAGCTGCTGGAGGACGACCCGGCGCTGGACGCGGTCTTCGCCGCCAACGACCTGATGGCGATCGGCGCGCTGCGGGCGCTGCGCCGGGCGGGCCGGCGGGTGCCCGACGACGTGGCGGTGGTGGGGTACGACGACATCGAGGCTGCCCTCTACACCGATCCGCCGCTCAGCACGGTGCGCAGCCCCATGGGCGAGCAGGCCGCCGCCTCGGCCCGCCTGCTGCTCGGCCTGCTGCGCGGCGAGCCCGCGGAGCCGGTGATCCTGCCGACCCGGCTCGTGGTCAGGGAGTCGAGCTAGCCTCCCGCGCCGGGGGGAGCGGGTCCCCCGCCCGCCGGGTGCCCACCGTGGGCCCCGGCCCGGCCACGTGAGTCCCCGCCTGCCCCCCGTGGGCCTCTGCCTGCCCGTCGTGAGCCCCGGCCTGCCCGTCGTGAGCCCCGGTCCGGCCGCCGTGGGCCCCGGCCTGGAGGGCGCGGGCGAGGCCGTCCAGCCCGAGTGCCAGGCCGGCGCGCTCGGCGTCGGTGAGCTCGCCGAACAGCGTGGCGTGCGTGGCGCGCAGGCCCGCGCCGACCTCCTCGGCCGCGGCCCACCCCTGCTCGGTGAGGCGGAGGCGGTAGAAGCGGCGGTTCGCCGGGTCGCGCTCGCGCGACAGCCACCCCCGCCGCTCCATGCCCGCGGCCAGGCGGCTCACGGTGCTCTTCTCCAGGCCCAGGCGGACGGCCAGCTCCCGCTGGGAGAGCGTCTCGCCCTCGGCGAGCTCACCGAGGGCGAACACCTCCGACAGGGAGAGCCGCAGCTCACCGTGGCCGTGCGGTTCGAGCAGCCCGCCCGCCCTGGCGAGCAGCCTGAGCAGGCGACGCAGATCGTCGTCGGGGAACACTCCCCCATGAGTTGTGTCGTACAACTGTTGGTCCTATGCTCGGTGTCGGACAGTTGCTTCGTACAACTTATAGGAGGGTGCCATGCGCACCGCCCGCAGAACCCGCACGGCCGGCGTGAGCGCGCCCGGCCGTCCCGCACGGGACGGCCGCCTCGCACGGGACGGCCGCCACGACGGGGACGGCCGCCTCCTCGGAGACGGCCACGACGGACCGGCCGGCCGGCGGTCGCGCCGATGAGGGCACTGGTGCTCGGCGGGTACGGCGCGGTCGGTGCCCGGATCGTGGACGGCCTGCGCGCCGGCGGGGACGTGGCGCTCGCCGCGGGCCGCGACGCCGCACGCGCCGACGTGCGGGTCGACCTGACCGTCCCCGCCTCCGTACGGGCGGCGCTGCCCGGGATCGACGTCGTCGTCAACGCGGCCGGTGCCGAGGACCCGGCACTGGCCGCCCTGGTCACCGAGCACGGCGCGGCGTTCGTCGACGTCACCGCCACCACCGCCTACGTCACCGCCCTGGAACGGCTCGCACCGCCCCGGCCGGTCCTGCTGAGCGTGGGGCTCGCCCCCGGCCTGACGAACCTGCTCGCCGCCGCGGTGCACGACCCGGCCGCCCCCGCGCCGATCGACGTGGTCCTGATGCTGGGGGCCGGCGAGCACCACGGCGAGGCGTCGTACGCGTGGGCCTACGGCCTGCTCGGCCGTGACTTCCGCGACCCCTGGACCGGGACGGCGGTGCGCAACTACACCCGCGGCCTCCGTCTCGACCTGCCCGGCTACGGCAGGCGACGGGTCTACCGGGCCGACTACTCCGACCAGCACGTCCTCACCCGTGACCTCGGCGTGCCGGTACGGACGCGCTTCGGCCTGGACTCGCGGGCGGCGACCGCCTGCCTGGCGATGCTGACCCGCCTTCCGGGCGCGTCGAGAGCGCCCCGGGGACTGCGCTTCCCCGGCACCGACCGGTGGCTGGCGCTGGCCCGCTCCGGGAACGGCACGACGCGCTGGGCCACCGGCCAGGGCGAGGTACGGGCCACCGCCGCCGTGGCGGTGTCCGCCGCGCGGGCCGCCACGACGCTGCCGCCCGGCGTCCACCACCTGCACCGCGTGTCGGCGCTCGGCGACCTCCCCGGGGACGCCGGCATCCGGCTCGGTTCCTCACCCCGGGACGTCCTGCCCGTCGCGTGACGCGGGCGACGGCGGGCGTCAGCCGGTCCGCGCCCCCTCCGGCCCGGCCGGGCCGGTGGGACCGGTGGCAGTCAGGCCCGGCCCGCGTCCCGCAGCACCTTCTCGGTGGCGACGAGGCGCACGCAGACCGTCAGGCCCGCGATGGCCGCCTCCAGCTCCTCCTGCTCCGGGTAGGTGGGGGCGATGCGGATGGTGCTGTCGCGCGGGTCGGTCCCGTACGGGTGGGTGGCGCCCGCGGGGGTCAGGGCGATGCCCGCCTCCCCGGCCCGCATGACCACGTCGCGGGCGCAGCCGTCCAGCACGTCGAGGCTGACGAAGTAACCGCCCGCCGGGGTGGACCAGGTCGCCAGGCCGGTGCCGCCCAGCTCCTTGGACAGGATCGCCTCGACCGCGTCGAACTTCGGCCGCAGCAGCTCCCGGTGGCGGCGCATGTGCTCGGCCAGTCCGGCCTCGTCGCGCAGGAACTGCACGTGGCGCAGGTGGTTGATCTTGTCGGGACCGATGGTCCGCTTGCCCGTGTGCCCGATCAGCCAGGCCACGTTGGCCGGGGACGCCCCGAAGAAGGAGACCCCGGAACCGGCAAAAGTGATCTTGGAGGTGGAGCCGAAGACGAGGGCGCGGTCCGGGTTCCCGTTCTCGGCGCAGAGCGTCAGGATGTCGGCGATCTCGACGGGCGTGTCCGTCAGGTGGTGCACCGCGTAGGCGTTGTCCCAGAAGATGCGGAAGTCCGGGGCGAGGGTCGGCATTGCGGCCAGGCGCCGCGCGGTCTCGTCGCCGTAGCTGACGCCGCTGGGGTTGCTGTACTTGGGCACGCACCAGATGCCCTTGATCTGCGCGTCCTCGGCCACCAGACGCTCGACGACGTCCATGTCCGGCCCGTCGGCGTCCATCGGCACCGGGATCAGCTCGATGCCGAACCGCTCGCACAGGGCGAAGTGGCGGTCGTATCCCGGCACCGGGCACAGGAACGCGATCCGCGGCTCGTCGGCCCAGCGGCGGGTGGCGCCGGGCACCGTGCCGAGCAGGGCGTGGACCACCGTGTCGTGCATCAGCGACAGGCTGGAGTTGTCGGCCGCGACGAGCTGCGCTGCGGGCACCTGCAGCGGGCCGCTGAAGATCTCCCGGAGCTCGGGCAGGCCCTGGAGCCCGCCGTAGTTGCGGCAGTCGGTCCCGTCGGCGGCGGCATGGCCCCGGGGAAGACCGAGCAGTTCCTCGGAGAGGTCGAGCTGGCGCGCCGAGGGCTTGCCCCTCGTGAGGTCGAGCGAGAGCCCGCGCCGGACGAGCGCCTCGTGGTCGCGCCGGGCCGCGTCCCGCAGGGCGGTCAGCTCGTCGATGGACAGGGCCGAGAGGGCCGGAGAGGTCACGGGAGTTCCTTCGCCTGCTGGTCGGTGCCGGTTCCGGAGGTGAACGGCGACGACCGCGAGAACGGCGCGCGACCTCCTCCGGAGGTGACCGGGGTCGGTCTCGAAGGATAGAAGACCACACCGCGCGACCGGAAACCGGCACCCGAACCCGTGTCCCGGGTTCCTTCCCGGCCGTGTCCGCCCAGGCGCCTCCCTCCGGCCGCTTCCGCTCGGTCGCCTCGTCTCGCCTCGCCTCGCCTCGTCTCGTCTCGTCTCGGCCGCTGACACGGGCACGGGCCGCTGGCGCGGGCACGGGTGCGGACGGGGACGCGAAAAGGCGGACGGGCACGCGAAAAGGACGGGCACGCGAAAGGGACGTGGTCAGCGGCACTGGGCGAGCATGACCCTCTTGTCCGCGCGGGTGACCGGCAGGTCGTACTTCAGGGCGACCTGGGCGAAGCGGACGACGTAGGCGCAGCGGATCCCCCGCCTCGGGGGGAGCCAGGACGCCGGGCCGGACCCGCCCTTGGCCTCGTTGGCGTCGCCGTACACCGGGAGGAGGTTGAGCGGGTCGTTGGCGAAGCGCGTCCGCTTGGACATCGGCCAGCGGGAGGTCCCCATCCGCCACCCGTACGAGAGCGGGACCACGTGGTCGACCTGGATCTCGTCGGAGCGCTTCTTGCTCCAGCGGACGATCCGGCCGGTGTAGGGGTCGCGCAGCCTCATGGAGACCACCACGCACTCGGAGCCACGGCGGTAGCGCACCTGTTCGCCGTCGCGGGCCAGCAGGTCGTCGCGGGTACGGCAGCCGTTTCGCGCGTACGGCACGTCCCGGGCGGTGTCCGCCCAGTTCTCGCCGTACCGGATCCGGCTGTAGCCCGCCTTGGACCTCATCCCCGCGACGCGGAGCCCGCCGATCAGCCTGGTGGCGGCCCTGCGGTCGCCCGCCGACCTGACCGCCGCCAGCCCGGGGCCCACGCCGTCTGGATTGTCCAGTGGCGCGACCCTCGCCGGGGCGGCCCCGGCGGGAGAGTCCTCACGCGCCGACAGTGAGAAGAGCACCGCGGCGCCGAGCACCACGGTGAACACCCCCCGCGTGCTCACCCATGCCTCCAGAAAGGTCTCCGGGCTCGGACTTTGTTGATTCCCGGCAATCCGTTGACCGACACGGGACGTCCACCGGTTGAGACCCGGCGCCGGCCGGCCGGGGACGCGCCGCCCCGGCCGACCGGTCCGCGACCGGAGCCGGGGCCCTGCCCGGAGCGGAGGCCCGGGGCCGGTCGGCGCCGGGTCAGAGCCAGTTGCGCTTCTGGAAGGCCCGGTAGAGCAGGACGGTGCCCACCACGATCAGGAGCGTGGACGTCCAGAAGCCGATCGAGTGGCCGTAGCCGGGATAGGGCACGTTCTGCCCGTAGTAACCGGTGATCATCGTGGGCACCGCGATGATGGCCGCCCAGCTGGTGATCTTCTTCATGATGTCGTTGAGCCGGAAGCCCTGCTGGTTCATGTGGGTGTCCCGGACGTTGGTCACCAGGTCCTGCAGTGACTCGCTCCACTCCGCGGTGCGCAGGGTGTGGTCGTAGATGTCCTGGTAGTACGGGACGAGCTTGGCCTCCAGGATCTCCTCCCCCCTGCGCAGCAGGCTGCCCACCACGTCGCGCATCGGCACGGCCAGCCGACGGAAGCGCACCAGCTTCTTGTGCATCTCGAAGGTCCGGCGCTGGATGTGCGGCATGTCCCCGGGGTTCTCCTGGAACAGGTCGTCCTCCAGGTCCTCGACCCGGTCGTCCACGGTCTGCAGCACGTCGAAGTAGCCGTCCACGACGTAGTCGAGCACGCCGTGCAGCAGGTACGGCACCCCGAGTTTCACCAGCTCGGAGTTGGCGTCCCAGCGCCTGACCACCTCGTCGATGTCGAAGGTGGGGTTCTCCCGCACGGTGACCAGCGCGTTCTTCGTCACGAAGATCGAGACCTCGACGAACTCGACCGTGTCGTCCTTGATCCTCGCGGCGTAGGCGGTGATGAACAGGTGGCTGTCGTAGGTGTCGAGCTTGGGCCGCTGCTGGTTGTGGAGCGCGTCCTCGACGGCCAGGGGGTGCAGCCCCAGCTCCTCGCTGACCTTCGCCAGGTCCGCCTTCGTGGGCGAGCAGAGGTCGAACCAGACGACGGCCGAGTCGTCCGCCACGTGGTCCGAGATGTCGTCGATCGGGAAGCCCTCGGCCTCCAGGACGCCGTTGCGATACAGGCGGGTGCGGTCCATGGGCGCCCACCCTAGCCCCGTCCGGCACGGCCTTCGTAGGTGGCCGTACGGATATATTCCCGGCAACCTCGGGGTTCGAGGAATAACCTCGCCCGCCCCGGGCAGCAGTGGCTACCACAACAGACGAAGCCTGAGGTGAGGTCACATGATAGTGCTGGGACTTCTCTTGATCGTACTCGCGGGTGCGACCGTGATCGCGGTCTCCTGGGATGAGACCGCAGCATCGACCACCACCGCTACGTTCACGATGTTCGACCGTACGTACCAGCTGACCCAGCTGGAGCTCTTCTTCGCGGGTGTGGCCACCGGAGCGGTCTTCCTGCTCGGCCTCGGCATCATCTTCGCCGGGATGAAGCGTTCGGCCGCGCGCCGTCGCAAGCTCCGCGCCGCGCGGGCGGAGGAGCACGACCGCGTCACCCGTCTGGAGGAGGAGAAGCGGGAGCTGGAGCGCAAGCTCGACGAGACCCCCGCGACTCCGGCGACGACCGCTTCGACGACGACCACCACCACCTCCACGGCCCCGGCGGTCGACCGTGACCGCGACGGCGTCGACGACCGCCTGGAGGACACCGCCCCGCACCCGCGGGTCGACGTGCCCCGCCAGACCGCCGACGACCAGCTGGTGGCCGGTCGTCACGGGAACACGGACCGCCACTAGTCACCCGTCTCGTCCCACCTCCGACCGATCCCGACCGAATTCGTCCGACGCCGGTGCGGCACCCATCGCACCGGCGTCGGCATGTCCGGACGGTCTCGTCCCCCTGCCTGCGGCCTCTCGCGACCCGTCCCCCAGCAGGGCGGGGACCCGCGCGAGGTCCCGATCCGCCGTCTCCTCCGCGCCGCTCTGTCCGGCTTCCCTTCCGGCACGCTCCCCCTCGGGTCCCGTCACCCCGGGAACGGTCTCCCGCGAGGTGGACGCGTCGGGCGGGGACGCGCGGCGGTGGTGCAGGAGCGTCATGAGCCCTCCGGCGACGAGCCCCCAGAAGGCCGCGCCGATGCCCAGCAGCGTCAGCCCGGAGGCGGTCACCACGAAGGTGACGGCCGCGGCCTCCCTGCGCTCGGGGTCGGCGACGGCGGAGACGAGGGCCGCTGCGAGCGCGCCCAGCAGGGCCAGGCCCGCGACGGCCTCGACCAGCAGCGGCGGGGAGAGCAGGACGAGCGCGGTGGCCAGTCCCGAGCCGATCCCCAGGACGATCATCGAGATCCCCGCGGTGGCCGAGGCGATCCACCGGCGGGACGGGTCGGGACCGGCGTCGGGACCGGCGGCCAGGGCCGCGCTGATCGCCGCCAGGTTCACCGCGTGACCGCCCAGCGGCGCTCCCAGCGTGCTGGCCAGGCCGGTGGAGACGAGGATCCCGCGCAGCGGGGGGCGGTAGCCGTACCCGGCCAGGACCGCCATGCCCGGCACGTTCTGCGAGGCCATGGTGACCAGGAACAACGGGAGCGCGATGCTGACCAGCGCCTGGGCGCTCCAGGAGGGGGCGGTCACCTCCACGATCGGCCACAGGTCCGCCGCGCCCGGTGCCTGCCCGGTCAGGGCGATCGCCGCGACGGCGACGAGGAGGGCCACCGGGGTCGCCCAGCGGCGCGCGAACCTGCTCAGCAGGACCCAGACGAGCACGGCGGGCCCGGCCAGCAGCGGTATCTCGGCGAGCGCCCGGACCGGCGCGATGCACAGGTCGAGCAGGACCCCCGCGAGCATGGCCCCGGCGATCGGCGCGGGGATCGCGCCGATCCAGCGGCCCAGGGCCGGGAACAGGCCCGCCGCGGTGAGCAGGAGGCCGGAGACCGCGAACGCGCCGACCGCGGCGGGAAACCCGCCCTGCACGGTTCCGGTCGCCACCAGCAGCGCCGCGCCGGGCGTGGACCAGGCGATGGTGATCGGGACGCGCCGGCGCAGGCCGAGCCAGACGGCGACCACGCCGTTGGCCACGCAGAGCGCCAGCAGCCCGGACGCGGCCTGCCGCTGGTCGGCGCCCACCGCCCTGAGCCCGGCCAGGACGACCGCGAACGAGCTGGCGAAACCGACGACCGCGGTGACCACTCCGGCGACCACGGGTTGAAGCAGGCGGGACATGTCGATCCTCACGCGGGGGGACGTGCGCCGTTCCGTAAACGGAACAGCCTCGATGCCGCACCATAGCCTCATGGACTCCGGAGCACAAAACCTTTCGCCCGCCCTGGACGGTGTCACATCCGGCATAGGGCGGCGGATCCGCCTGCTGCGCGAGGAACGCGGCATGTCGCTGTCGGCTCTGGCCCGTGCCGCGGGCGTCGGCAAGGCCACGCTCTCCGGCCTGGAGAACGGCACCCGCAACCCGACGCTGGAGACCCTCTGGGCGATCACCGCCGAGCTGGGCGTCCCGATGGCCATGGCCATCGGCACCCCCGCCGCGGGCACGGGCACCACCCCGGGCGGGAGCGTGAGCGAGGGGACGCCGGTCATCCACGGGACCGCCGTCGGCGGGGCGCTCCTGCAGGTCTTCGAGGACGAGTCGGTCACGTACGAGCTCTACCGGCTGGTGATCCGCGCGGGGACGCCGCAGGTCTCGCCCGCCCACCACGAGGGCGTCACCGAGCACGTGACCGTCTTCGCCGGGACGCTCAGCGCCGGGCCGGTCGGGGCCCCGATGCGGGCCGGGCCCGGCGAGCACGTCTCCTGGCGGTCGGACGTCCCGCACTCCTACGCCGCCCTGGGTGACCGGGACGTCCACGCCTCCCTGCTGATGCGCTACCCGCGTCCCTGACACCCGTGCCACCGGTCCGGCCGCCGTCGACACCCGGCCACCCGGGTCCATTTCAAAATTGGGCAAAAGTAATATTTAGGTATGACACCACGGTCCCTGGCGATTCTCTTCTGGGCCACGGGTGTCCTGGCGTACGTGATCGCCGTCTTCCACCGGCAGTCACTGGGTGTGGCGGGCATCGAGGCGGCGGCACGGCTCGGCGTCGGCGCGGCCGGGCTCTCCGCGCTGGCCATGTGCCAGCTTCTCGTCTACGCGGGCATGCAGGTGCCGGTCGGCATGCTGCTCGACCGGTTCGGCTCCAAGCGCATGCTGGTGCTCGGGGCCGCCGTGATGGCCTGCGGGGAGCTCGTCTTCGCCCTGGCCTCGGGGCTCGTGGCGGGGATCGCGGGTAGGGCGCTGGTCGGCTGCGGCGACGCGATGACGTTCATCAGCGTGATCAGGCTGGTCAGCCTCTCCTTCTCCGCCCGCCGCAACCCGCTGATCGTGCAGATCACCGGCCTGATCGGCCAGGTCGGCGCGGTCGCCTCGGCGGTGCCCCTCATCCACTCCCTGCACGTGTACGGCTGGACGCCCACGTTCACGGGCGCCGCCGTCCTCGGCGTGGTCTCCGCGTTCCTGGTGCTCCTCGTGCTGCGCGACTCCCGTCCCCAGCGGTCGGACCGCCCTCCCGGCCTGAGGGCCGCCTGGGCCGAGCCGGGCACCCGGCTGGGCATGTGGACCCACGCGGCCACCCAGTGCTCGTCCGCCTCGTTCCTGCTGCTGTGGGGGTACCCGTTCCTGGTCCAGGGCCAGGGGCTGTCCCCGGCGACGGCGGGCGTGCTGCTGTCCACGCTGACCATCTGCGGCATGGCCTGCGGGCCGCTGCTCGGCTACCTCGCCGGGCGGTTCCCCTTCCACCGCTCCCGCCTGGTGCTCTTCGTGATCGGCACCACCGCGGGGGCGTGGAGCGCCGTGCTGCTCTGGCCGGGGCGGGCCCCGTTCTGGCTCTTGGTGGTGCTCGTGGTGGCGCTGGGGACCAACGGCCCCGGGTCGCTGATCGGGTTCGACTACGCCAGGACCTTCAACCCCACCACCCGGATCGGCGCGGCCACCGGCATCGTGAACGGCGGCGGCTTCGTCGCCTCGGTCTCGGTGATCGCCCTGATCGGCGTCACCCTCGACGTGATCGGGAACGAGAGCCTGGACGCCTTCCGGTGGGCGTTCCTCATGCAGTACCCGGTCTGGGCGCTGGGCACCGTCCAGGTCCTCCGCTACCGCGGCAAGGCGCGCCGGCTGCTCCTGGCCGCCGAGACGAACACCTGACCCGCCCGACCCGCCCGCCGCGCCGGATCGCGAGGTCACAGCGGCCGCCGGGGCCGGGAACACCCCGGCCCCGGCGGCCGTTGTGACCTGATGTGGCCCCCGCCCTCCTGTCCGGGACGGCGTGAGAGTGCTACCGTGATCGCGGGTGTGACGCACCGCCGGCCAGACCGCGTGCGACGATCCGCCCTTCTTCCCCGTGACCGCGGTGCCGGTCCGATCGCTTGAACCCGGTCCGGCCGTCGTGCGGCCGATCCGATCTGATCCGATCCGCCACCGTGAGCCGGTCCGCCGCGTTCGCACCCGTCCCCGGTGCGCCGGTCCGCCGCATTCACGCCGTCCGGCCACCCACGCCGGTCCGCCGCGTTCACGCCGGTCCGCCGCGTTCACGCCGTCCGGCCACCCGCGCCGGGCCTTCCGCTCCGCTCCGCGTCCGGGCCGGCTCGCCTCCGAGCCCCTCCCCGGCACCGGGCACGCTCGGCCGCCCCCGTCCCCGGACGGGCCGTGCGGCCGTTTCCCCCACGTTCCACGAGACCCTGAGAGGTCCCCATGACGACCGAGACCCCCGCGGTGATCACCACCGCCCCCACGACCCACGAGACGTCCACGACCACCGGGACGTCCGCGACCACCTCCCACCCGGCCGCTCCCCGCGCGACCACCGTGCACGAGGCCGGCACCCGCAAGAGCACCCGCCGCACCGGCGCGCCGGAGAGCAGGGCCAGGAAGGTCCCCCGCCCCCGCCGGGGCGACGCGGGCGGCACCGCACGGACCCCGCGGGCCCCGTCCGGCGACCGGGCCGCGGGAGCGTCCGGGGGACACGCCCCCGTCGAGACCGTGACCGGCCTGCTCGACGTCCAGGGCAGGACCGGTCACCTCCGGACCCGCGGCCACCTGCCCGGACCGGGTGACGTGCGCGTTCCCCCCGCCCAGATCACCGAGTACGGCCTTCGTCCCGGCGACCTCGTCGTGGCCACCTCGCGAGCCCCGTACGAGAGGCTGGAAGGGGTGGAGAGCGTGAACGGCGGTCCCGCCGGGCGGCCACGGCCCGACTTCGCCGACATGACCCCGATCCACCCGCGCGAGCGGCTCCGCCTGGAGGCCGGATCGGCGACCGGCCGGATCGTCGACCTGTTCGCGCCGGTGGGCAAGGGACAGCGCGGCCTCATCGTCGCCCCGCCCAAGGCGGGCAAGACGATGGTCCTGCAGAACCTGGCCGCCGCGATCAGCGCGAACCACCCGGACTGCCACCTCATGGTGGTGCTCGTCGGCGAGCGCCCCGAGGAGGTCACCGAGATGCGCGAGTCCATCCGGGGCGAGGTCGCCGCGTCCACCTTCGACCGTCCCGACCGCGACCACACCGCCGTCGCCGAGCTCGCGGTCGAGCGCGCCAAGCGCCTGGCCGAGAGCGGGCGCGACGTCGTGCTCCTGCTGGACTCCCTGACCCGGCTCGCCCGCGCGTACAACAACCTCGCCCCCGGTGGCGGGCGGACGCTGGCCGGTGGCATCGACACCACGGCCCTGCTGCCCCCGCGGCGCTTCTTCGGCGCCGCGCGCAACCTGCGCGACGGGGGCTCGCTGACCATCCTGGCCACCGTCCTGGTCGAGACCGGCTCGCGGATGGACGACAGCCTGTTCGAGGAGTTCAAGGGCACCGGCAACATGGAGCTGCGCCTCAGCCGCGCCCTCGCCGACAGGCGCCTCTACCCCGCCGTGGACCTCGACGCGTCCGGCACCCGCCGCGAGGAGATCCTCCTCGACCCGCAGGAACGGGAGCTCACCTGGCGGCTGCGCCGCACGCTGGGCGGCCTGGAGCGGCAGCAGGCCCTGGAACTCCTCCTCGACCGGCTCGGCGAGACCCCCGACAACGCGGCCTTCCTCCGGTTGATCCGGCAGACCACCTGATCACCGGCCCGTCCCACGGGCCCCGCCCGCACCCGGCGCGGCCCCGGTGCCGCCGCGGTACGGACCCGGTGCGGCCCGGATGCGGCCCGGATGCGGCCCCGGCGCGGACCCGGTGCGGACTCGGTGCGGACCCGGTGCGGACCCGCCCGGACGGCGCCCCCCGCGGCAGGCGGCATGATGGCGGGATGCTGGCCGATGTCGTCGAACACCTCGCCTGCCCGGTCTGCGCGGGCGGGCTGACCCTTCACGAGCGGGCCCTCAGGTGCGACCTGGGGCACGGCTTCGACGTCGCCAGGCAGGGGTACGTCAGCCTGCTGACCGGGTCGCGGGTGCCGGGCACGGCCGACACCGCGGCCATGGTCGCGGCCAGGGACGCCTTCCTCGGCGCCGGGCACTACGACCCCCTCGCCCGCGCGGTGGCCGGGGCCTGCCCCGCCGGGGCCAGGGTGCTGGCGGACGCCGGAGCCGGGACGGGACGCTATCTCGCCGGGGCGCTGGACGCGCTGCCCGAGGCCGTCGGGGTGGCGCTGGACGTCTCCAAGCACGCGATCAGGCGGGCCGCGCGGGCGCATCCGCGATCGGGTGCCGTGGTGGCCGACGTATGGAGGCCACTCCCGTTGAGAGATGGCACGATAGATGTGCTTCTGAATGTGTTCGCCCCAAGAAATGGGGCAGAGTTCGCTCGGGTGCTCAAAGGTGCTGGTGAGCTCGTCGTGGTCACACCCACCTCACGGCATCTCGTGCCACTGGTGGAGCGGCTGGGACTCCTGTCGGTGGACGAATCGAAGGAGCGGCGGATGGCGGAGAGCCTGAGCGAGCACTTCATCGAGACCGGCCGGAGCAGCCACGCGTTCGAACTCGTCCTGGATCACGACGCGATCGAGGCGGTCGTGGGGATGGGTCCGAGCGCCCGGCACACGGATCCCGGGGTTATGCGAAGAAAGATCGCTGATCTGCCTGAAAAGAGCACCGTGGAGGCTTCTTTCCGCATGTCTATCTTTAAGCGTCGCCCTTAAGCAAGCTGTGTGCTTGACAGCTACCTTGGCGACCCGTGTTACTGATGTGACATTTAGTCCGAAATTCCCTGACATTAACCAAGCAATTGCCCGGTGAAGGCGACATACTGGACCGCAATCCGGCGGGCCGCGCCCGGACACGTGAAGCTGAAGCCTTGACGGAGGGAAGCGCCATATGAAGGCGGAGGAGCGCTGGCAGGCCAGGTTCCGCGCGCCGCGCGTGACGCTGCCCGTGTGGGCGGGTCAGGCCCCCAGCCGGTCCGTCTACCGCAGCAACGCCTCGGGAGCGTGGGAGGTCTACGCCTGGGACCGGGCGGCGGGTTCCACCCGGCAGGTGACCTCCAGGCCCAAGGGCACCTCGCACGGCGCGATCGACCCCACCGGCCGGTGGATCTGGTGGTTCGAGGACACCGACGGCGACGAGTGGGGCCGGTGGATGCGCCAGCCCTTCGGCGGCGGGCCCGACGAGCCGATCGACCTCCCCCCGGGCTTCCCGTCCGGGCTCGCGCTGGCGGCCACCGGCGACGCGGTCGTCGGGATGGCCAGGCCCGGCCAGGGCTTCACCGTCCACCTCGTACGGCCCGGCGAGCCCGCCCGGACGGTCTACGAGCACTCCGAGGCCGCCTCGGTCTCCGCGGTCTCCCTGGACGGCTCCCTGATCGCGATCGGCCACAGCGAGCACGGCGACGCCCGCCACCCCGCGTTGCGCGTGCTCCGGCCGAACGGCGAGGTCGTCGGCGACCTGTACGACGGCCCCGGCAAGGGCGTCCTCGGCCTGCGCTTCGCCCCGCTGTCCGGGGACCGCCGGCTGCTCACCCTGCACGAGCGCAGGGGCCGCCGCGAGCCCCTGGTCTGGGACCCCGAGACCGGCGACCAGCGCGAGATCTGGCTGCGCGACCCCGGGGAGATCACCGCCGACTGGTACGACGACGGCCGGTCGCTGCTCGTGGTGCGCGCCAACCGCGGCCGTACCTCCCTGACGCGCTACGACCTCCCCGGCGGCGGGCTGTTCCCGATCGAGACCCAGCACGGCGTGATCGACGCCGCCGCGCCCCGGCCCGACGGCTCGGTCGAGTACTCCTGGTCCAGCGGGGCGCACCCGCCGCTGATCCGGTCGACCAGCGGCCACGTCGTGATGAACCACGGCGGCCCCACCTCGCCCCCGTCGGTCCCGGTCGAGGACGTCGACGTGGAGGGGCCGGGCGGCCGCATCCACGCCCTGGTCTCGCGCCCAGAGCGCGGTTCCGGGCCCTTCCCCGCGGTCTTCCTGCTGCACGGCGGGCCCACCGCGCAGGACGACGACTCGTTCGTGCCGCAGGTGGCCGCCTGGGTGGACCTCGGCTTCGCGGTCGTACGGGTCAACTACCGCGGCTCGACCGGCTACGGTTCGGCCTGGCGGAACGCCCTGCACGGCGACCTCGGGCACATCGAGCTCTCCGACGTCGCCGCGGTCAGGGAGACCATGGTCGACCGGGGCGTCTGCGACCCCGACCGGCTGGTGCTCGCCGGCGCGTCCTGGGGCGGCTACCTCACCCTGCTGGGGCTGGGCACCCAGCCCAAGACGTGGGCGGCGGGCATCGCCACGGTGCCGATCGCCGACCACGAGGCCACCTACCGGGAGGAGGCCGAGGGACTGCGCTCCTACCACCGCGCGCTGTTCGGCGGCTCCCCCGAGGAGCAGCCCGAGCGCTACGCGGGCAGCTCGCCGATCACCTACGTCGACCAGGTCGAGGCGCCCCTGCTGATCCTCGCCGGGGAGAACGACCCGCGCTGCCCGATCGGGCAGATCGAGGCGTACGTGGCGCGGCTCGCCTCGCGCGGCCACGAGCACGAGGTCTACCGCTACGACGCGGGCCACGGCTCCCTGGTCGTCTCCGAGCGCATCGCCCAGATGTCGGCGCAGCTGGACTTCGCCCGCAGGCACATCAAGATCGACAGCTGACCGCACCGCCACGCTCCCCGGCGTACGGACGGCAGGCGCGGGCGGGCAGGAAGGGCCGGGAACGTCCGGCAGACGCGACGGACGCGGCGGTCAGCGGGCGCGCAGCACCACGATCGCCATGTCGTCGGCGCTCGGCTCGGGGGCGAAGTCCTGGACGGCACGGCGGATCCGTTCGGCGACCGCCCGTGCCGACAGGCCCGCGCACTCGGCGAGCAGCCTGGCCAGCCCCCCGTCGTCGTCGAGCAGCCGCCCGCCCCTGCGGCGCTCGGTGACCCCGTCGGTCACCGCCAGCAGCACGTCACCGGGGTTGAGGTGGACGACCTCGGCCTTGAAGGTCGCCTCGGGGAACACGCCCAGCAGCGACTGGGAGGTCACCACGGTGTCCACCTCCCCGTCGGCGCGCAGCCTCAGCGCCTCCGGATGCCCGGCGGAGACCATCGACACCTCCAGCCCGCTCGCGGACGGGGTGATCTCCCCGTGCAGCAGCGTCAGGAAGCGCGCGCGGTCGCCCTCGTCCAGGATGGCCTGGTTGAGCCGGTCCAGGACCGCGGCCACCCCGTAGCCCTCCCGGGCCAGCAGCCGCAGGGTGTGCCGGGCCAGGCCGGTGACCGCGGCGGCCTCGGGACCCGTCCCGCAGACGTCGCCCACCGCGAACCGCCACGAGGACTCCCCGGCCGCGAACAGGTCGTAGAAGTCCCCGCCGACCTCGTTGGTCTCCCCGGCCGGCTCGTAGACCACGGCGGGGTCGAGACCGGGGATCTCACCCGGCTCGTCCGGGGGGAGCAGGCTGCGCTGCAGCGCCCGGTTGGCCGCCGCCTGGGTGGCGTACAGCAGGGCGTTGTCCAGTGCGAGCGCGGCCCGCCGGCCGATGTCCTCGGCGTACTGGAACACGTCCTCGGCGAACCGGTCGGGCCGGCCCAGGCACATCGCGCCCAGCGTGCGCCCGCGCGCCAGCAGCGGGATGATCAGCATCTGCGAGTCGGCGAGCTGCATGGACCCGCCGGTCTGCGGGATCTGGACGGCGTCGAGCTCCTCGCGCAGCTCGTCGATGCGCTGCTCGTCGGTGTGCCACAGGTAGGCCGGCCGCTGCGGGCCGCCCTCGTTGTTCCAGGTGTAGACCGCGCACCAGGTGGCCAGCCTCGGCACCACGATCTGCGAGATGATCGCGGGCACCATGTCGGGGTCGAGGGTGCCCGCCAGCAGGTCGCTGGCGTCGGCGAGGAAGCCCATCCAGATCGGCCCGCGATTGGGCTCCTCGGCCGTCCACTCCGAGGACGGCCGCCCGGAGGAACCGGGTAGCCTGAGTTTGGCCCAGTGTGTGCGCTGCTGCCCGGCGAAGGTGACACCCCACTCCTCCACCGGCACGGACGGGGCGTCGAAGCCCGACTCCGGTGCCCGCCTGTGGCGCACCTCTATCTGCAGACCGTCGCCCAGATGGCTCCAGACGATCTCGAAGGGAACACCGGTCACCTGCGACGAGAGATCCATCGCCAGCCGCTCGGCGGGCGCCATGACGGACGCGGCGGCCCAGGCGGTCATCACCTCTCTGGTGAACCGCCTGGCTTCGGGGACGGCCGTCTCTCCCGGGGCGAAGGTCGCCGCCAGGACGGCACGGGGAGCACCGGTCATTGTTCCGTGACTACCACACTTCCCGTTGACATGGGGTGAATCGAAGGTAGGACTACACATTGCGCACCGTGACAGACTGGTATGACTCACGGCTGCGCCCCCGGGAGTCAAGGAGGTCACATGACCACGGTCGACACCGTGCCCGACGTCGAGGAGCGACGTTACAGCGAATCGGACCTGAGGCCGATTCTGCAGACGCTCATCACCTGGCGCGACGGTGACTTCCGCCGCCGGGTGCCGCACGCCCCGCCCGGTATTCTCAGCGAGATCCGCCTGCTGCTCAACGAGGTGGCCGACCGCCGAGAGCACCTGGCCAACGAGCTGCACCGGGTGCGCCGCGAGGTGGTCAAGGAGGGCCGCTTCAGCGAGCGCCTGACCCCCGGCCCCGGCGTGGGCTCGTGGGCCGAGAGCGTCGACTCGGTCAACGCGCTGATCGACGCGCTGGTCGGCCCGGTCAGCGGGGCCGCCGACGTGATCGACGCGGTGGCCAAGGGCGACCTGTCGCGCCGGATCGACCTCGACCGCGGTGCCCGGGGCGAGGTGCGCCGCCTCGGCAAGGCGATCAACGGCATGGTCGACCAGCTCTCGCTCTTCACCTCCGAGGTGACGCGGGTGGCCCGCGAGGTCGGCACCGAGGGCCGGCTGGGCGGCCGGGCGAACGTGCGCGGGATGTCCGGGAGCTGGCGCGACCTCACCGAGGCCGTCAACACCATGTCCAGCCGCGTCTCGGCCCAGGTCCGCGACATCGCCGCGGTGACCACCGGGGTGGCGCGGGGCGACCTGAGCCGCAAGGTGACCGTCGACGCGGTCGGCGAGATGTTCGAGCTGAAGAACACCGTGAACACCATGGTGGACCAGCTGCTGGCGTTCGCCGAGGAGGTCACCCGGGTGGCCCGCGAGGTCGGCACCGAGGGACAGCTCGGCGGCCAGGCGCAGGTGCGCGGCGTCTCGGGGGTCTGGAAGGACCTCACCGACAACGTCAACGTGATGGCCGGCAACCTGACCACCCAGGTGCGCGCCATCGCCGCGGTCTCCACCGCGGTCGCGCAGGGTGACCTGTCGAAGAAGATCACCGCTGACGCGCAGGGCGAGATCCTCCAGCTCAAGGACACCCTCAACACGATGGTGGACCAGCTGTCGATGTTCGCCGACGAGGTCACCCGGGTGGCCCGCGAGGTCGGCACCGAGGGCCAGCTCGGCGGCCAGGCCCGGGTGCGCGGCGTCTCGGGGGTCTGGAAGGACCTCACCGACAACGTCAACTCGATGGCCAACAACCTCACCTACCAGGTCCGCAACATCGCCGAGGTCACCACCGCGGTGGCCAACGGCGACCTGACCCGCAAGATCGACGTGGACGCGCAGGGCGAGATCCTCGCGCTGAAGACCACCATCAACACCATGGTCGACCAGCTCTCCTCGTTCGCCTCCGAGGTCAGCCGGGTCGCCCGCGAGGTCGGCTCCGAAGGACAGCTCGGCGGCCAGGCGCAGGTGCCCGGCGTCTCCGGCACCTGGAAGGACCTCACCGACAACGTCAACGTGATGGCCAACAACCTGACCACCCAGGTGCGCCAGATCGCGGCCGTCTCCACCGCGGTGGCCCAGGGCAACCTGTCGAAGAAGATCACCGCTGACGCGCAGGGCGAGATCCTCCAGCTCAAGGACACCCTCAACACGATGGTGGACCAGCTGTCGATGTTCGCCGACGAGGTCACCCGGGTGGCCCGCGAGGTCGGCACCGAGGGCCAGCTCGGCGGCCAGGCCCGGGTGCGCGGCGTCTCGGGGGTCTGGAAGGACCTCACCGACAACGTCAACTCGATGGCCAACAACCTCACCTACCAGGTCCGCAACATCGCCGAGGTCACCACGGCCGTCGCGTCGGGGAACCTCAACCGCAAGATCGACGTGAACGCCCAGGGCGAGATCCTGGCGCTGAAGACCACCATCAACACCATGGTCGACCAGCTCTCCTCGTTCGCCTCCGAGGTCAGCCGGGTCGCCCGCGAGGTCGGCTCCGAGGGCAAGCTCGGCGGCCAGGCCCGCGTCGAGGGCGCCGAGGGCATCTGGAGGGGCCTCACCGAGAACGTCAACGAGCTCGCCGCCCGCCTGACCACCCAGGTGCGCGCCATCGCCGAGGTCACCACGGCCGTCGCCACCGGCGACCTGACCCGTTCCATCACCGTCGACGCCGAGGGCGAGATCGGCGAGCTGAAGGACAACATCAACATGATGGTGTCGGTGCTGCGCGACACCACCACCGCCAACCAGGAACAGGACTGGCTGAAGTCCAACCTGGCGAGGATCTCCCGCCTCATGCAGGGCCACCGCGACCTGATGGAGGTCGCCAGGCTCATCATGAGCGAGCTGACCCCGCTGGTCTCGGCCCACTACGGCGCCTTCTACCTCGCCGAACCCGCCGGCGACCACGACCTGCACCTCATCGCCGGGTACGGCGCCCGTCCCGGCAACGGCCCCCGCCAGCGGTTCGCGACCGGCGAGGGCATCGTGGGCCAGGCCGCGCTGGAGGGCAGGGGGATCGTCCTCGGCAACGTGCCCGCCCGCTACCTGACCGTCGACACCGGCCTGAGCACCTCCACGCCCGCGCAGATCGTCGTGCTGCCCGTGCTGTTCGAGACCCAGGTGCTCGGCGTGCTGGAGCTGGCCTCGTTCAACGAGTTCAGCGAGGTCCACCACGACTTCCTGAACCAGCTCGTCGAGACCATCGGCGTCACGATGAACACGATCATCGCCAACTCCCGTACCGAGGACCTGCTGACCGAGTCGCAGCGCCTCACCACGGAGCTGCAGGAACGCTCCGACGAGCTGCAGCGCCAGCAGGAGGAGCTGCGCCGCTCCAACGCCGAGCTGGAGGACAAGGCCGCGCTGCTGGCCAAGCAGAACCGGGCCATCGAGATCCAGAACTTCCAGATCGAGCAGGCCCGACGGACGCTGGAGGAGCGCGCCGAGCAGCTCGCGGTCTCCTCCCGCTACAAGTCCGAGTTCCTCGCCAACATGTCCCACGAGCTGCGCACCCCGCTGAACAGCCTGCTGGTGCTGGCCAAGCTGCTCACCGAGAACGCCGACGGCAACCTCACGCCCCAGCAGGTGGAGTTCGCCCGCACCATCCACGGCGCGGGCTCGGCCCTGCTCCAGCTCATCAACGACATCCTGGACCTGTCCAAGGTCGAGGCCGGGCGGATGGACATCCACCCCCAGCAGATCTCGCTGCCCAAGCTCGTCGACTACTTCGAGTCCACCTTCGCCCCGCTGGCGCAGGACAAGGGCCTGTCGTTCACCGTCGAGGTGGACCCGTCGATCCCGCAGGAGCTGCGCACCGACGAGCAGCGCCTGCAGCAGGTGCTGCGCAACCTGCTCTCCAACGCGATCAAGTTCACCCCCAAGGGCGAGGTGAAGCTGCGCGTGATGCACGCCAGGCGCGCCGTCGCCTTCGTGGACGACACCCTGCGCGGCGCCGACGGCATCCTGGCCTTCGAGGTGGTCGACACCGGCATCGGGATCGCCTCCGACAAGCTGGAGGTCATCTTCGAGGCGTTCCGCCAGGCCGACGGGACCACCAGCCGCAAGTACGGCGGCACCGGCCTGGGGCTGTCGATCTGCCGGGAGATCGCCCGCCTGCTCGGCGGGGAGATCCACGTGGTCAGCAAGGTCGGCGAGGGCAGCACCTTCACCCTCTACCTGCCGCCCTCCTACGGCGGCCCGCTGGCCTCCCGCGACGGCGGGGCCAGCGCCCTCACCTCCTCCCCCCGCAACCCGGTGCTCCTCGGCGTGACCGACGAGCCCGACGAGCTGCCCGAGCTGCCGGAGATGCCCGCGCTGCCGATCGGCGAGGACATGCCGCTGCCGGCCTTCTCCCGGGAGGAGGGCAAGCCGTGGAAGGGCGAGGACCCGCTGACCGGCGCGAAGATCCTGATCGTGGACGACGACATCCGCAACGTGTTCGCCCTGACCAGCGTTCTGGAACGCTACGGCTCCACGGTGATCTACGCGGAGAACGGCCGCGAGGGCATCGAGCAGCTGGAACGCAACGAGGACGTCTCCCTGGTGCTCATGGACATCATGATGCCGGAGATGGACGGCTGGGCCACCACCTCGGCGATACGCCGGATGCCCCAGTTCGCGGATCTGCCGATCATCGCGCTAACCGCTAAGGTCATGCGAGGCGACCGGGAGAAGAGCATCGCTTCCGGCGCCTCCGACTACGTGCCCAAGCCCGTGGACGTCGACCGCCTGCTCGAACGGCTGCGCGGCTGGCTGACCCGGGGCAAGCCGGCCGGCGACTCCGACGAAGGCGTGTGATCGATGCCGGACAGAGCCAAGATCCTCCTGGTGGACGACCGGGAGGAGAACCTCATCGCGCTCGAGGCCATCCTCAGCTCGCTCGACCTCGTACCGGTCCGCGCGAAGTCCGGGGAGGAGGCGCTGAAGGCCCTGCTCGGCACGGAGTTCGCGCTGATCCTGCTGGACGTGCGCATGCCGGGCATGGACGGGTTCGAGACGGCCGCCCACATCAAGCGGCGCGAGCGCACCCGCAACATCCCGATCATCTTCCTGACCGTGGTGGACAGCGCTCCCGACTACGCCTTCCGCAGCTACGCGGCCGGCGCGGTGGACTACCTCACCAAGCCCTTCGACCCGTGGGTGCTCAGGGCCAAGGTCGCGGTGTTCGTGGAGCTGTACAACATGAACCGCAGGATGGCCGAGCAGGCCGCCATGCTCCGTGAGCGTGTCGGCGCCGAGCTGCCCCCCGGCGAGCCGTCCGACCAGGCGGCCGTGCTGCCCGAGCTGTCCCGCCGCCTGACCTCGGTCGAGGAGGAGCTGGTACGGGTCGTCGAGCTGGTCCGCGAGAACGGGGACCCGCGCCTGGCGGGCCCGGTCGCCGAGCTGTCCCGCCGCCTCGACCACCTGCGGTCCGGCTTCGACGCCCTGACCTGACGGGCGCTCCCCTCACCACCGTCCGGGCCGGGCCGGGGCGGGAGGGGCGCCGGCGGGGTCACTCCTCGGCCAGCACGGCCTCGCCGACGTCCCCGCGTAGCCGGTCGTTGGCCCGTTCGAGCGCGGCGAGCACGATCTCGCGCTGCTCGTCGCTCGTGCCGCCCATCGTCTGCTCGGCCAGTTCCGCCCACACCCGTTCGATGGCCGGCACCAGCTCGTGGCCCGCGTCGGTCACCACGATGCGCACCTGGCGGCGGTCCGTGGCGACCGCCTCGCGCCGGAACCAGCCGCTGTTCTCCAGCCGGGCCAGGCTGCGGGTCGCGGTCGGCGGCTCGATCCCGACCCGGGCCGCCAGCTCCGAGACCGTCATCCCCTCGCGCTCCTGGGCCAGCAGCCAGAGCAGCACGTCCTGGCCCGGGTGCAGGCCGAGCTCGGCGAGCTTGCGCGCCTTCACGGCGCGGTAGAGCTTGCTCATCTTGTTCAGGGCCCGGTTGACGCGCATCGCCTCGCTTGCATCCACGACCAGCATCCTATATCTATGTAGTCGGCTAATAGATAGCCGACTAATAGATGGTCGGCTAAGCATTGGAGGAACGATGAATCTCGGACTCGACGGCCGGGTCGTGCTGGTCACCGGGGCGTCCGGCGACATCGGCTCCGCGATCGCCAGGGCGTTCGCGGAGGAGGGCGCGCCGGTGGCCGCGGGCTGGCACGGCAACGAGGAGGGGGCACGCGCCGTCGTCGACCCGATCGTCCGGGCGGGGGGCAGGGGCATGACCGTGCGGATCGACCAGCGTGACCGCGAGTCGGCACGGGCGGCGGTACGCCGCGTCGAGGACGAGCTCGGTGACGTCGCGGTCCTGGTCGCGAACGCGGTCGCCTGGCCGGACAGGACGCAGGAGACCTGGGACGGCCTGACCGACGGCCTCACCGCGAACGTGACGGGGACGATGGCCGTGATCGACGCCGTCCTGCCCGGCATGAGGAGCGCGGGCTGGGGGAGGCTGGTGCTCATCTCGTCGGACGTGGTCGACCAGCCCATACCCGCGGGCGTGGCCTACCCCGCCGCCAAGAGCGCGCTGGAGGCGGCCGCGAGGGTGCTCGCCGTCCGGGAGGCCCGGCACGGCGTCCTCACCAACGTCGTGCGGCCGGGCTTCACGCTGACGGAGCGAGCGCTGAACACTCCCGGGCTCGGACGGCCGGCCGTCGACGCCGAGGGCGCGCAGACACCGACGGGCCGCATCTGCACGCCACAGGACGTCGCCTCCGCGGTCGCCTACCTGGGCTCGGCCGCGAACGGGCACGTCAACGGCGAGATCCTCTCCGTGGCGGGCGGGCGGCAGCTGACCCGCTGACGGCGGTCACCGCGCGTCCCCGGCCGGACGGCCCGCGCCTTCCACCGGCTTCGCCACGCCCGGTGCCCACGCGCCCGGCAACGGCTCGGGAGTAGCTCCGGGGGCTCAGCGCCGGGCGCGCTCCAGGGCGTCCCAGAAGCCGCGGCGCAGGGCGTGCCGGACCTCGTCGTGCAGCAGGAAGTCGATCGGCAACGACGACCCCTGCAGCAGGCGCGCCTCCAGGTCGGAGGGCATCCGGGGCTTGCGGGCCAGGACGGCCTCCAGCCACAGGGCGGGCGCGTCCTTGGCGACGGACTCGCCGAAGTCGTGTCCCTCCTTGTGCGCGGCCTGCACCGCGTCCGAGAGGGTCGTCGCACCGGGGCCGGGGCCGGTGCTCTGCTGCGGCACCGGAGCGGCGTGAGGGCCGGTGTAGGCGCCCATCTGCGAGGGCTGGTACGCCGGCATGCCGCCGGTGTTGCCACCGCCCAGCGAGTACTGCGGGGCGGCCGGCGGCGGCCCGGCCTGTCCGCCCGGTGCCGCGTGGGACGGCGACGGGGACGGAGGGGTCGCCGCCTGGGACGCCTGCGGTGCCTGGGCCGGCTGACCGGACGGGGCGGGCGGGGCGGCCTGCGGGAGCGGTGACTCCTGGGTGTAGCTCGGATAGGCCGAGGACGGCAGCGCGGGCTGGGCATGGGCCGCGCGGGACTTCTGCACCGCGGGGACGGGGCTGGTGACCGGGGACCCGTTGGCGCCGCCGGCGCGGGAGGGGGCGGACTGCCCGTTGCTCGCGTGCCGGTGGCCGTTGACCGCCAGGGCCGGCGTCTCGCCGCTGATCAGGCTGACGTGCGGGCGCAGATGGGTGGCACCGATCTCGATGAGGTCGTCGCACTCCTGGCGCAGCGTGCGGGAGACGGCCCAGCTTCCGTCGGCGCTGATGTGCACCACGGTCACCCGGACGCCGAGGTCCTGGGCGTCGCACACGACCTGCGCCAGGTCCTCGTCACCGCTGACCACGACCGCGTCGCAGACCGCGCCGTTGCGGGCCAGCGTCATCAGGTCACGGTGGACCTGGGCGTCGACGCCCTCGCGACGACCGGGACGGATGCGCGACAGGCGGAGCTTCAGGCCGGGGATGTCGGCCAGCGTGTCGTGCTCGGGCGTACGACGGCCCTCCACGGTGGCCTCGTACCAGTAGCAGCGCAGCAGCGGCAGGCCGGTGCGCTCCCTCGACAGCTTGTTCAGCAGCTGGAGCAGCCCCGGATAGTCCCAGGCGACCGATTCGCGATGGCGGGTCCCGTGCACCGCCATCGCGCCGTCGGCCAGCAGGTAGCCGGCGTCCACGAACAGCGCACAACGATCCACACGACACCGCCCTTCCTACGTGGCCCGATCCTTCGGCTCAGACAGGCCTGAAACAGCCCCTGAGAGACCGGACAGACGGCCCTTCCTCAGGGTAATCAAGCGGCTGACCCTTCGAGGGTGAATCCCGACGATTCCACCCGCGCTCGACCAAACGTTGGAGTGTTCACCGCAGACCGTACCAGTTTGTCCCGTTCACGATCTGGTCCGAATCTGGTTCGACGAGACGCGCGCGCACCCGCTCCCCGGCCATCCTGCCATCCGCTCCCGGGAGTGTCGTGCGGAGTCGCGCGATCGCTCGCCCACGGAGTCGCCGGAGCACGCGACCGACGCGGTCACCGAGTCGCGGGATCGCGGGGGCGCGGGGGCGCGCGGTCACGAAGTCACGGGGGCGCGCGATCGCGGGGTCACGGGACCGTCTGGACGCTCACCGCCGCCACGCCGAACAGCAGGACGTCCTGGCGCGTGCCGAGTTCCAGCACCGGGTCACGTCCCAGCGGGGCCCGGAAGCGGTCCACGTCCGTGCCGAACGTCGCCCCGCCCCGCGCCCCGGTGGCGGACCCGTCGAACGGGTTGCGCGGGTCCCGTCCCCCGCCGACGGGCCGCAGCGTCCGGCCGCCGACCCGTACCCGGTCGCCTCGCACGTCCGCGTCGCCCTCCCAGGTCACCAGCGCCATTCTCGCGGCCACGCGGGCGGACGTCAGCCCGTCGAGCGGTATCCGCACCGAGCGGCGTCCCGTACCCAGCACGGTCGCGTCGTCCACCACCACCGCCTGGCCGTACGGCCGGCGCGGATCGGCCACGATGACCACCAGTCCCCACCCGGCGTGCCGTGACACCCCCGGTCGCACCGAGGGGTCCGCCACCCAGTACGTCCCGCCGACCCTGCCCAGCAGGCGCGTCACATCGGCGAACGCCCGGTAGCCCCTGCCCACGGGCAGTTCCCTCTGGACCACCTCGGACGCCCTGACCTGCCGGTACTCCCTCTCCCCCGGCGCCTTGAACCTGATCCGCCCGCCGGGGGGCGCGCTCGCCGACCAGTAGAGCCCCGCCCAGACCACCTTGCTGGCCGACGGCAGCAGGAGCCGGGCCGCGCTCGACACGCGCGTCGAGGGATCGGTGTCCCGGTCGAGCAGACGCATCCGCCAGCCGTTGTTGTCGCGCCTGCCGCCCTGGCGCGCGCGGGCGCTCTCGCACTCCGGCCGGGAGGCGTCGCAGCTCAGCAGGGTGTTGCCGATCGCGGAGACGGCCACCCTGCCGTCGGTGGCGAACCTGGCCGGGGCGCCCGACGCCCGCACGCCGGTACGGGCCCCGGCCGTGGTCCGCGTCCCCGGGGCGGAGACCGTGACCGAGGGCGCCGCACCGGGGACGGCCTGGTCCGACACCATGACCCTGAGGAACACGGCCGTGACCCGGCCGGCCGGGAGCGGGCCGCGCACGCACCGCGCGCCCCTGCTCCGGGCCCGGCAGGACCAGCCGTCCACCGTGCCGACCGGTGTCACGACACCGACGGCGTGCCCCCTGGGGGAACCCGACGGCAGGGTCACGCCCCGCGGCAGGACGACGTCGGCGACGACCTCCCCACTCGGCCCGCCCCCGGCGTTGCGCAGCCGCAGCGCCACGATGCCCGCCTTGGACCTGACCAGGGCGCCCATCACGTCGATCGTGGCGACCAGGTGGGGCACCGGCGCGCCAGGGGTCACCCCGGCGGGCCCGGACGGCGACCCGGCGGGCGGCGGTACGGCTCCCGGCGTACCACCGCCCGTCCCGCTCCCCGTGCCGTCTCCCGCTCCGTCTCCCGTGCCGTCCTGCGGCGGCGCCAGCGGGTCGCGGGCGCCGGGAGACGGCACACCGGGCGTACCGGCACGAGGTGTGCCGGGGCCGGTCGTACCGGCGTCGGGTGTGGAGGCGCCGGGTACCGGGAAGGCGACGATCGGCTCGGAGGCCGCGCTCGGCGGGAGGGCCTCCCGGCGGCCCGGTGCCAGGACGAGGACCGCCGCCACCGCGACCACGACCGCGGTGACCGCGGCCCCTGCGATCAGGGCACGCCGCGTGGAGCGGGGCGTCCTGCGCCAGAGACCGGGGAGCCCGCCCCCGTCGGCCGCGCCCAGCCTGCCGAGCGCCGCCAGGTAGGCCGGGAACGCGGGGCCGACGACGAGCGGGCCGACCACGGAACGCAGGCTGCGGCCGATGCCGGTCACCTCCGTGAACACCGCCCGGCAGCCGGAGCAACCGTCCAGGTGCTCGTTCACCACCCGGCCGTGCGCCCTGGCCAGGCTGCCGCGGACGTAGGGGCCCAGCCTGGCCAGCACGGGCCTGCACTCGGGCACGTGGGACTCGGCCAGATGGATGCGCAGGCACGCCTGGCGCATCCCCTCCCGGGCCCGGTAGGCGAGCGCGTCCGTCCCGCCGACCGTCAGGCCCAGCAGGAGCGCGGTCTCCTCGGGCGGGGTCCTCTCGACCTCGGTGTGCCACAGCACGAGCTGCCAGCGCTCGGGCAGCGAGCGGAAGGCCCTGGCCACCGGCGAGCGCTCCAGTGCCGCCGACGCCGGATCGGTGAGGGGCGCCCCCGGGTCGAGGACCCCCGTCTCCCCTCCGGCCGGTTCCCCGCCGGTACCGGACGCGGTGCCACCGTCCCCCGAGGCGGCACCGTCCCCCGAGGCGGCACCGTTCGCAGCCCCCTCCGCGGCGCCGCCACCTTCCGCGGCGCGGTCCGTCGTGACGCGACCCGTCGCGGCGCGGTCCGTCACCAGGCGGCGCAGGGCGGTCAGCAGGTAGATGCGGAACGCCTGCTCCGGGCCGTCCCCCCGGGCGACCACGCGATGGACCTCGGTGAACGTCTCCTCCACGACGTCCGCGCCCCCGGCCTCGTCCCGCACGAGCAGGCGTGCCAGGGCGTGCGCCGCGTGGGCGTGCCGCCGGTGGAGCAACCGGTACGCCGCCGGATCGCCGTTTCTGGTGGCGGCCAGCAGCTCGGCATCGCCTTGAGATGTTTTCCCACTCATTGTGACCCCGTCATTACCCATGGTTGCCTGCCGGATGATCCCGCAGTCCGTGCCGGGAGTAAACCCGGATCGCACTTTTGCCGCCGCAGGGCCGGGAGAGGAGCCGTCGCGCACCGTCCGGGACTCCGGCCGCAGGTCACGGGGATTCCAGCGGGTTTCGCCGGGTGTCGACGCGTTCAGGGGAACACAGAGGGATGTCGTGTTTTTCGGGGAGTTCCGGCGTGAGGCCCGCGAGGGGACGGGCCCGATCGGGTGACGGCGGGGCCGCCCTAACCTGGTTGCCATGAGCGATCGCGAGAACCTGCTGGTGGAGATCAAGGGCAAGGGCGTGGTGCACGGCAAGGTCGTGCTCTCCTCGGGCCAGGAGGCCGACTTCTACGTGGACATGCGCCGGGTGACCCTCGACGGGCAGGCGGCGCCGCTGGTGGGACGGGTCATGCTGGACCTCACCCAGGACCTGGAGTACGAGGCGATCGGCGGGCTGACGCTGGGCGCCGACCCGGTGGCGACCGCCATGCTGCACGCGGCCGCGGCCCGGGGCAGGACCCTGGACGCGTTCGTGGTCCGCAAGGCGCAGAAGGCCCACGGCATGCAGCGCCGGATCGAGGGGCCGGACGTGGCGGGGCGGCGGGTGCTGGCGGTCGAGGACACCTCCACGACCGGCGGGTCGCCGCTGACCGCGGTTGAGGCGCTGCGCGAGGCGGGCGCCGAGGTCGTGGCGGTCGCCACCATCGTGGACCGCGGCGCCGCCTCGGCGATCGCCGAGGCCGGGCTGCCGTACCGGACCGCCTACACGCTGGCCGACCTCGGCCTGGCCTGAAGGAGCCCGTACCCCTTCCGGGGTCACTCGGAAGGGGTACGGGTCCCCGGGGCACGCGAACCCACGAGCGCGGATCCGGAGGCGGGTCACCCCCGGAGCACTAGCGCGGACCCGAGAGCGTGGACCCCGGGAGTGCGAACCCGCGAGCGCGAGCCCGGGAGCGTCGACCCGGCGGAGTGCGGCCCGGAGGTGCGCGGTCAGTCGCGGGAGACCGTGAACTCCTCGCGCTCCCCGGGCCTGACCGGGGGACGGACGGTCCCGTTCACCTGGACGCGGACGGCGGCCGAGTCCGCCAGGACCACGTCGACCTTGGGGTCGAAGGACTGGAACCGCTCGTCCCGGACCATCTCCCGGTCGAACAGCACGTCACCCCCGGTGACCTTGAGGAAGACCGTGGGGCACTCCTGGCGCAGGCACTCGACGAGGACGGTGGGGACCCGTTCGGCGGCGGGTGCGGGGGCGGGGGAGGAAGCGGCGGCCCGGGTGGGCGTCGTGGCCGTCTTCTCGTCGGAGCCGAGGCCGCCGAACAGCGACAGGACGCCGAACACGATCAGGGCGACGAAGGCCGGCACCACCAGTCCGAGGAGGACCAGGCGCGCGATACCCATGGGGTCGGACCTGTGGCGTCCCACACCGTGGAGATTAGCGGTTCATGAGGAGATTTCACGACCGGTCCGAAGGATCGGGGCGTACGCCACCGGATCCGGAAGATCGTACATTCCGCCCCAGGTCATGCCGGAAAATCACCGACGCACAGAAAGCAGGAGGACCGGGGCCCGGGAACCCTCACCCGGGCCGGTAGCGTAGGCCGCGAAAGTACCCGGTGGACCTCTGCACCACCCCGAAGGAGTGGGGTGCGCTGTCCGGCCGGGGACGGAACCCGGGATACTGGCCTACGGGCCATGTCCTCATGCCCCGCGCCAGCTGTTCACAGCCGTCTCCAGGGAGATGACACGATGCCTATCGCGACCCCAGAGGTCTACGCCGAGATGCTCGACCGGGCCAAGGCGGGAGGTTTCGCCTACCCGGCCATCAACGTGACCTCTTCACAGACCCTCAACGCCGCGCTCAGGGGGTTCGCCGAGGCCGAGAGCGACGGCATCATCCAGGTGTCGACCGGCGGTGCCGACTTCCTCTCCGGAACCACCGTCAAGAACATGGTGACCGGTTCGGTGGCGCTGGCGGAGTACGCCCGCGTGGTCGCGGCCAACTACCCCGTGACGGTCGCCCTGCACACCGACCACTGCCCCAAGGACAAGCTGGACGGTTTCGTCCGCCCGCTGCTGGACATCTCCCTCGAGCGGGTGGCCAGGGGCGAGGACCCGCTCTTCCAGTCGCACATGTGGGACGGTTCCGCCGTCCCGCTGGACGAGAACCTGGAGATCGCCAAGGAGCTCCTCGAGAAGACCGCCCGCGCGAAGATCGTCCTTGAGGTGGAGATCGGCGTCGTCGGCGGCGAGGAGGACGGTGTCGTCGGCGAGATGAACGACAAGCTCTACACCACCACCGACGACGCCCTCGCGACCGCCGAGGCCCTGGGCCTGGGCGAGCGGGGCCGCTTCATGCTCGCCGCGACCTTCGGCAACGTGCACGGCGTCTACAAGCCGGGCCACGTCAAGCTCCGCCCGAGCGTGCTCAAGGACATCCAGGAGGCGGTCGGCACCAAGTACGGCAAGGACAAGCCGTTCGACCTGGTCTTCCACGGCGGTTCCGGCTCGCTGCTGGAGGAGATCCACGAGGCCATCTCCTACGGCGTGGTGAAGATGAACATCGACACCGACACGCAGTACGCCTTCACCCGCCCGATCGCCGAGCACATGTTCAAGAATTACGACGGCGTGCTCAAGGTCGACGGCGACGTCGGCAACAAGAAGGCGTACGACCCGCGCTCGTACGGCAAGGCCGCCGAGACCGCGATGGCGGCGCGCATCGTCGAGGCCGCGCAGCACCTGAAGTCCGCCGGGACCAAGCTCTCCTGAGACCGCGTTCTCCCCGGTCGCGAGCGTGCCCCTAGACCGGCTCCCGGAAAGTCTCCGGGAGCCGATCTTGGCCTCACACGGGTACACCAGGTAGGACTGTGGTTATGGAATCGCACGAGAACCTCCTCGCGGGCCCGCCGCCCACCCTCCTGCCGGATGTGCCCGAAGCCCGGGAGGCGCTGGAATCCGGCGCCAAAGCATCCGACGTCGCCGCGCGCTTCCCCGCTCATCCGGCCGCCTGGGCGGCACTCGCGGAAGAGTACTTCGCCGCCGGGCACGCCGTGACGTCGTACGCGTTCGCCCGCACCGGCTACCATCGCGGCCTCGACCAGCTGCGCAGGGCGGGCTGGAAGGGGCACGGCCCGATCCCCTGGGAGCACCCCGCCAACCAGGGCTTCCTGCGATGCCTGTACGCGCTGGCCCGTGCCGCCCAGAGCATCGGGGAGAAGGACGAGGCCGAGCGCTGCTTCCAGTTCCTCAAGGACTCCAGCGCCACGGCGTTCGACGAGCTCACCGGGAGCTGAGACGAGTCCCACCGTGACCGGACCCGGCACGCCCCCAGGGTCCGGCACAGGTCCGCACGGGTCCCGGACACACCCCTGACCTGGACCTGATCCGGCCCTGATCCACCGAGGGGATCTCCCGCCCCGCCCTCCGGCGGCAGGGGGGAGATCCCCATTTCGGACGTCGTCGGGTATTCTCTCCTCGCAAGAGCCCCTGTCGCGATTGCGCCAGGGGTTTTCGGTTTTGCGGTTGGAGATCACGATGCCGGCTGTGGTTCTCGTTGGTGCCCAGTGGGGCGATGAGGGCAAGGGGAAGGCGACCGACCTGCTCGGTGACCAGGTCGACTACGTCGTCAGATACCAGGGAGGCAACAACGCGGGACACACGGTCGTCATCGGCGACCAGAAGTACGCGCTGCACCTGCTGCCGACGGGGGTGCTCTCCCCGGACGTCGTTCCCGTGATCGGCAACGGCGTCGTCATCGACCCGGGCGTGCTGCTCAGCGAGATCGACGGCCTGGCGGCCCGCGGGGTCTCCGCCGAGCGGCTGCTGATCTCCGCCGACGCGCACCTGATCATGCCCCACCACAAGGCGCTGGACAAGGTCACCGAGCGCTACCTGGGCAAGGCCAAGATCGGCACGACCGGCCGCGGCATCGGTCCCGCGTACGGCGACAAGATCTACCGGATGGGCGTGCGGGTGCAGGACCTGCTGGACCCGGGCATCCTGCAGAAGAAGATCGAGGTCGCGCTGGGCGAGAAGAACCAGATCCTCACCAAGATCTACAACCGCCGGGCGATCGACCCGGAGAAGGTCCTGGAGGAGTACCTCGGCTACGCCGAGCGGCTCACCCCGCACATCGCCGACACCTCGCTGGTCCTCAACAGGGCCCTGGACGAGGGCAAGGTCGTGCTGCTGGAGGGCGGCCAGGGCAACCTGCTCGACATCGACCACGGCACCTACCCGTTCGTCACCTCCTCCTCGCCGACGAGCGGCGGCGCCTGCTCGGGGTCGGGCATCCCGCCGACCCGGCTGACCCGCGTGATCGGCATCCTGAAGGCGTACACCACCCGGGTGGGGTCGGGCCCGTTCCCGACCGAGCTCGACGACGAGATGGGCGAGTGGCTGCGCACCACCGGCGGCGAGTACGGCGTGACCACCGGGCGCAACCGCCGCTGCGGCTGGTTCGACGCGGTCATCGCCCGGTACGCCACCCGGATCAACGGCGTCACCGACTACTTCCTCACCAAGCTGGACGTGCTGTCCGGCCTGGAGACGATCCCGGTCTGCGTCGCGTACGAGGTCGACGGCGTGCGTCACGAGGAGATCCCGATGACGCAGACCGACTTCCACCACGCCAAGCCGGTGTACGAGGAGTTCCCCGGCTGGAAGGACGACATCACCGGCGTCCGCAGCTTCGACGACCTGCCCGCCAACGCGCGGGCGTACGTCAGGGCGCTGGAGGAGATGAGCGGTGCCCGCATCTCGGCCATCGGCGTCGGCCCCGGCCGCGACGAGACGCTCCAGATCCACCCGATGATCTAGTTTCGCCCCCCTGCGGATCGCGTCCGGACGAGACCGGGCGCGAGCCGTACCGGGGAATCGGCGCGCGAGGTGGATAAGGTCCCTGTGTGCATGCCGAGATCCACGGTCATCGAGGAGCCCGCGGGCTCCGCCCCGAGAACACGCTGCCCGGCTTCGCCCACGCGCTGGAGCTGGGTGTCGACGCGCTGGAGCTCGACGTCGCGCTGACGGCGGACCGGCGGCCGGTGCTCACGCACGACCTCACCGTCTCCCCGGTGACCAGCGCCGACGTCCGCCCCGCCGTCCACGGAGACCCGCTGTACCCGTACGTGGGCAGGCCGATCGGCGAGCTCACCCTGGCGCAGCTGCGCACGCTGGAGTGCGGGGTGCGGGTGCCGCGCACCCCCGAGGACCGTTTCGCCGCGACCCAGGTCCCGGTGCCGAACACCCGGATGCCGACCCTGGGCGCGGTGCTGGCGCTGATGGACGCCTACGGCGCCGACGGGGTACGGGTGCACGTGGAACTCAAGTCGGACCCGACCCGGCCGCACCTGAGCGCCGACCCGGCCGAGTTCACCGAGCTGGTGGTCGCCGAGCTGGACCGGCACCGCAGGCTGGACCGGGCGGCGATCCTCAGCTTCGACTGGCGGATCCTGCGGATCGCCCGCTCGCTGGCCCCGGCGACCCCGCGCTACGCCCTGATCGAGCGCGCCACCATGGACCACGCCTGGCTGGACGGCCTGCGCCTGGAGGACTTCGACGACGACGTCCCGGCCGCCGCCGCGGAGGCCGGGGGGACCGTCCTGTCCCCCGAGCACGTGCTGGTCGACCCCGAGCTCGCCCGGCGGGCCGAGAAGGCCGACCTGCCGCTGGCGGCGTGGACCGTCAACGAGCCCGCGCGGGCCGCGGAGCTGCTCGACCTCGGGGTGGCCGCGATCGTGACCGACTATCCCGACCGGATGATCGGCCTGTGGTCCGAGCGGGGCATGCGTGTCCCCGCGCCGGTCACCCCGGCGCGCTCGATGAGCGCCTGACGCGCCCCCGGAATGCACCGGGGACCACGGCCGGCCGCACGGTCCGTACGACCCGCGCGGATCGCGGGTCGTACGAATCGCGGGTCGCGGGTCGCGCGGAAGCAGAGCGAGGGGCCGGGACGGGCCGTCACATCCAGCCGTTGCGGCGGAACCCCCGGTACAGCAGCGCGCAGGCGATGATCATCACACCGATGACCAGCGGGTATCCGAGGACGGAGTCGAGCTCGGGCATGTGCTCGAAGTTCATGCCGTAGATGCCGGCGATCATCGTGGGGACGGCCATGATGGCGACCCAGGAGGAGATCTTCCGCATGTCCTCGTTGGCGAGCGCGTTGGAGCGGGCGAGCGCGGCCTGCAGGACGGAGTTGCACAGCTCGTTGGAGGACTCGACCTGCTCGCAGGCGCGGGCCAGGTGGTCGACGACGTCGCGGAAGTACTCGCGCATCTCCGACGGGATCATCCTGCGCTGGGCCAGCGTGGACATCGGTGCCTGGAGCGGCATGACCGACCGCTTCATCTCGATCATCTCGCGCTTGAGGTTGTAGATCCGGCCGATGTCGCGGGCGCTGACGTCGGCGAAGACCATGGCCTCGACGTCCTCCAGCTCGGTCTGCATCCGGTCGGCCACGGCGAGGTACCTGTCGACGACGTGGTCGGCGATGGCGTGCAGCACGCCGGTGGGACCGCGGTTGAGCAGCTTGGGCTTGTCCTCCAGGCGCTCGCGGACCTCGGTCAGCGGGCAGTGCCTGCCGTGCCGCACGGTGACCACGAAGTCGGAGCCGACGAAGACCATGATCTCGCCGGTGCCGATGATCTCGCTGGTGGCGGTCAGCACGTCGTGGTCGAGATAGGCGACGGTCTTCAGCACCACGAACACCGAGTCGCCGTAGCGTTCGACCTTGGGCCGCTGGTGAGCCTTGACGGCGTCCTCGACGGCGAGCGGATGCAGGGCGAAGACCTCCGCCAGCCACTCGACCTCGGGGGCGTCGGGCTCGTGCAGGCCGACCCAGACGAACGCGTTGCCCTTGGCCGAACCGCTCTCGGCTGCGGCGTTGTGCGCGCGGACGAGTTCGAGGGCGTCGGGGATGCCCATGGCGTCGATCTTCTTGCCACCGATGTAGGCGGCGTACTCGACGAGCGAGTCGCTCGGCGGGACGCAGACGCCGGTCATCCGCTCACGGAGCGAGACCGAGGGGGCGTGCGGGGCACGGATCGTGCGTACGTGCTTGATGCGGGGAAAAAGAAGTGAGGAGCGCATGGCGAGCCTTTCCCGCCCGACCCGGCGGTACTCCGCGCGCGCGGCCTCACCTGCAGAGGCGGCCGGGCGCGCGGCGCCGGTCGGGCACCGAGACGAGGTGGTCGGAAGTGCGCACAGCAGGCGTGCGCGTGCACGTACTGCTGGGATCGCCAGAGGACATCCCGAACCACCTCCAATCGGTAAAAAGACACGCAAGGCCACCTAGGAACCTAACACGGTCGGGGGGCTGTTCTCAGCTTACTCGCAGGTTCAAGCGTCGATCATGCACAACCTGCCAAAATTCACCCCTCCTTTCCGGCCGTTCGCCGCGCGTACGGATGCGCCGCGGGCACGAGGCCGTCACCGGACCGTACGACGGCCGGGATCCCCGTACGGCGACGAACGACGGCGGGCACGGAGCGGGGAGAGGACCCGCACGACATCACGACACACGACGGCCGGCACGGGCCGGGACGAGGGCACAGGGTCGGGGCGAGGGCACAGGGTCGGGGCGAGGGCCCTGCGGGACGATAGGCTCTGGCGGGTGCGCGTTCTTGTGATTGGATCCGGCGGGCGAGAGCATGCCCTGTGCCGGTCGCTGGCGGCCGACCCCCAGGTCACCGAGGTCCACTGTGCCCCGGGCAACGCGGGGATCGCGCAGGTCGCGACCCTTCACCCGGTGGCCCCGGCCGACCCGGCGTCGGTCACCGGCCTCGCCCTGGAGCTCGGCGCGGACCTGGTCGTGATCGGCCCCGAGGCCCCCCTGGTCGCCGGTGTCGCCGACGCCGTCAGGCAGGCGGGCGTCCCCTGCTTCGGGCCCTCGCGCGAGGCGGCGCGGGTCGAGGGCTCCAAGGCCTTCGCCAAGGAGGTCATGGTCGCGGCGGGCGTGCCCACCGCCCGGTCGCGCACCTGCGTCACCCCCGGCGAGGCCGCCGCCGCGCTGGAGGAGTTCGGCACCCCGTACGTGGTCAAGGACGACGGCCTGGCGGCCGGCAAGGGAGTGGTGGTCACCGGCGACCGCGACGAGGCGCTGCGGCACGCCGCCGCCTGCGGCCGGGTCGTCATCGAGGAGTTCCTCGACGGCCCCGAGGTGTCGCTGTTCGCGCTCTGCGACGGCTCCACGGCCGTGCCGCTGCAGCCGGCCCAGGACCACAAGCGCGCCTACGACGGCGACCGGGGGCCCAACACCGGCGGCATGGGCGCCTACACCCCGCTGTCCTGGGCGCCGGACGGCCTCGCCGACCAGGTGATGGCCGAGACCGTCCTGCCGACCATGGCCGAGCTGGCCAGGCGGGGCACGCCGTACACGGGCGTGCTGTACGTGGGGCTGGCCCTCACGTCCAAGGGGCCAAAGGTGATCGAGTTCAACGCCCGGTTCGGCGACCCCGAGACCCAGGTCGTCCTGGACCGGCTCCGCACGCCCCTGGCCTCCCTGCTGCTCGCCTGCGCGAACGGGACGCTCGCCGAGGCGGGCCCGCTCTCCTGGCACGACGGCGCCGCGGTGACCGTGGTGGTCGCGGCGGAGAACTACCCCGGCGAGCCGGTGCGCGGGGACGTGATCGAAGGGCTGTCCGAGGTCGCCGGGAACGCCTACGTGCTGCACTCGGGCACCGCCCGCGACGGCGACCGGCTCGTCTCCGCCGGCGGCCGGGTGCTCAGCGTGGTCGGCACCGGCCCCGACCTGCCCGCGGCGCGGGCGGCGGCCTACGAGGCCGTGGGGCACGTCCGCATGCGCGGCTCGCACCACCGCACCGACATCGCGGCCGGCGGCCTGTGAAAGGTCCGCGGCGCCCGAACGACCCACGGACCCCGAAAGGCCCGTGGCGTCCGAAGGCCCGCGGCCCCCGAAAGGCCCGCGGCGTCTGAAGACCCGCGGACCCCGAAAAGCCGGCGGTGTCCGAAAGGCCCGTGGCGTCTGAAAGACCCGCGGCGTCCGAACGGCCCGTTCCCGTCACTCCAGCCCCCCGGAGGAACGATGGCGCTCGACCCCGCGATCCCCCCGGAGCGCATCGGCGACACCGGCGTGCTGCGCTGGCCCGGCACCTGGCGGGTGTACGTGGCCACCAGGAGCGAGGAGATCAGGGCCGAGGCGGAGCGTGCCCTGACCATGCGCGACGAGGCGGGCCAGCTGGTCTCGGTGGGCGAGGGCATCGGCACGCACCTGGCCCGCGCGGAGACCTACGCGCGCAGCAGGCACGGGATCCGGCGCTGGCTGACCGGCCAGGCCGTCGAGGGCGCCTGGTCCAACGTCAACAGCGCGACCGTGATGCTGTACGGCGTGCTGCCGACGGCGGAGCTGTGCGGGCGGGCACCGGAGGTGGCCGCGATCGGCCGGGCCTACCTGCCCGGTGACGACCCGCGGCTGGTCCACCTCCAGGCCAGGCTGGCCGTCGGGGACCTGGGCGAGGGCGACCGGCCGCTGATGCAGTCGGTGCTGCGGGCCGCGTACACCGCGCAGGCCATGGAGACCGGGAGGGTGCGCAGCTTCCGCAACCTGCTCCTCGGCGGGGTCGTCATGCTGACCCTGATCGTGCTGGGCGTGGTGGTCATCGGCGCGATCTGGCCGAACGTCATCCCGATGTGCGGTGACCGCTCGATGATCCGCACCCAGGGGCTGATGCCCGCCCAGATCTGCCCCACCGGTGGCCTGGAGCCCGGCCACGGCGACGTCCCGCTGGTCGCGCTGATCGGCATGCTGGGCGCGGCGCTGGCCACCGCGGCGTCGCTGTCCACCCGCTCGGAGCTGTCCACCCGCTACTCGCTGGCCGTGGTGCAGAACCTCCTCAAGGCCCCCGCCGGGGTGGCCACCGCCGTGCTCGGGCTGCTGATCCTGAACTCCGGCTTCGTGCCGGGGTTCGCGGGGCTCGGCTCGCAGCCCGCCATCCTGGTCTGGGCGATGGCCTTCGGGTACGGGCAGCAGGTGGTCACCCGCTTCGTGGACCAGCGGGCCGACCACCTGCTGTCGGCCGCCTCCCCGCTCACCACCGCGGGCGGCACGAGGAACGGGTGACCGGGAACGGGTCGACGGGGTCCGGGAACACCGGCGGGCGCCTACGGGCACCGGCGGGCACCGGCGGGCACCGGCGCGCAGCGTGGGCCCTCCCCGGGCCGGGCGCCGTGAGGGCACGGCGGATCGGGTCGCGGGCGGGCCCAGCGAAGGGCCGCGCGAGAGGCCCTGCGGGGGGCCGCCGGTCACGTCGCGGCGCAGGCCAGGGGACTCATCGGCCGTCCCAGGGGTAGTTCACCACCGAAGTGGCCGGTTAAGGGGCATCCAGCGGCTACTGTTGGCCGATAACCTCGGCTGCCGCCCCGCGCCACACGAATCACCATAACCACTCCCAAGGAGCATTACGCATGGTCCGTTACCGCGTGCGCGGTGGCAACCCACTTCGTGGAACCGCCTTCATCCAGGGTGCCAAGAACGCCGTGCTTCCCATGATCGGCGCAGCGCTGCTGGCGTCGAAGGGCCGTACGGTCCTGCGCAACGTCCCCATCATCGAGGACGTGCGACGCGCGGTCGAGCTGGCCCAGACCGTCGGCGCCACCGTCGAGCTCCACGAGGCGGAGCGCACGCTGGTGATCGACGCCTCGACGCTGAGCAGCCCGGTGCTGCCCGCGGAGATCGCCCGCCGCTTCCGCGGCTCGGTGCTGTTCGTGCCCGCCCTGCTGCACCGCCTCGGTGAGGCGATCATCGAGGGCGTGGGCGGCTGCAACCTGGGCAGTCGCAACCTCGACTTCCACTACCTGGGCTACAAGCGCCTGGGCGCGATCGTGGACGAGGGCGACTCGGTCATCCACGTCAAGTCGGCGGGCCTGACCGGCGCCACCCTGTACCTGGACACCCCCTCGCACACCGGCACCGAGAACCTGATCATGGCCGCGGCGCTGGGGCGCGGCACCACCGTGATCGAGAACGCGGCGCTGGAGCCCGAGGTGCTCGACGTGATCGACATGCTGTCCCGGATGGGCGCGAGGATCAGCGGCGGCGGCACCGGGTTCATCACCGTCGAGGGCGTCGAGGAGCTCCAGGCCGTCGAGCACACCGTGATGCCGGACCGCCTGGACGCGGGCGTGTTCGCGATGGCCGCCGCCATCACCGGTGGCGAGGTCAACCTGGTCGGCGCCGACCTGGACCACCTCGGCGTGGTCCGCTACAAGCTGGAGCAGATGGGGGTGGAGTTCGCCGAGCACGGCGCCGTGCTGCACGTGCGCAGGGACCGCCCGCTGCGGCCGATCAACGTCATCACCGACACCTACCCCGGGTTCGCCACCGACCTGCAGTCGCCGATCATGACGGTCGCCTGCCTCGCCGACGGTGCCAGCTACATTCACGAACGCATCTTCGACGGCCGTTTCGCCCTGGCCTCAGAACTGAACAAGATGGGCGCCGATATTGAAGTGAAAGAGAACAGTGCGGTCGTTCGCGGCGCCACTGCGCTCACCGGAACACAGGTGACCGCTCACGATCTGCGCTCGGGAATCGCCCTCGTGCTGGCCGGCCTCGCCGCCGAAGGGGAGACCGTCATCGAGTCGGGATATCTCATCGACCGCGGGCACTCTTATCTGGCCGAGCGTATGCAGTCCCTGGGGGCCGACGTGCGGCAAGAGATTTCTGCATCGTAATCAACGGGTTTGAGCCGCTCAAAAACCGCTCTGACCTGTGTAAACGATGCCAGTCATGGCTTTAACCCGGAAGTTGCTTCCGGAATTGGCCGCAAATCGGGCGTGACATTACGGCCCTCGCGAGCGATCGTTCCAAAAGAGAGCCGAAAACAAACGGACGGCATGATGGGACGAACATTGGTCGAGCGGGGCGAAGAAGCGCCACGAGTGTCACGCCCGGGTGCCCTTACACCGGATCTCACCATCGGTGTGGTGGGCCCCCATGACCTCGTCGAACGGGTGATGTTGATGGGGCACGCGGCCGCCCCGTTACCCTGCCGCCTGGTGGCGGCGGCATACCGGGACGAGCAGGAGGCCGCGGACAAGGTCACCCGGCTGGGAGCCGGGGTGGACGCGTGTCTGTTCGCCAGCCCGGTCCCCTACGACCTGGCCCGGCGATCGGGAGTGCTGACGATGCCCGCGACGTACGTCCAGCTCGGCGGCGCGGCACTGATCGCCGCGCTGGCGAGGGCCGCGCTGGACGAGCGGATGGACCCGCGCAGGGTCAGCATCGACGTGTTGAGCAGAGCAGAGGTCGAGGAGGCCTACAACGATCTGAGCCTTCCCTCCGGGGACGTACAGAGCCGCGACGAGCCGGGCGCCACCGGCACGATCGCGGCCTTCCACGAACGCCTCGCCCGCCAGGGCAGTACGAGCGGGGCGCTCACCTGCCTGCCCGCGGTCGCCGACCGCCT
Organism: Streptosporangium sp. NPDC050855; assembly: GCF_044456585.1. Lineage (NCBI taxonomy): Bacteria > Bacillati > Actinomycetota > Actinomycetes > Streptosporangiales > Streptosporangiaceae > Streptosporangium > Streptosporangium sp. NPDC050855. The sequence continues at coordinate 107,392 of NZ_JBITFY010000001.1, read as the reverse complement.
CCAGACGGCAGGGGTGCCCGTGGTCAGGATCCGCCCCACCTCCGCCGCGGTGCGCACGGCGCTGCACACGGCGGCCCTGCTGGGCGCCCACCACCGGCTGGAGGAGTCGCAGCTGACCGTGGTCCTGGTGGAGGTCCCCACGCTGCGCGAACCGGTCCGCCGGGCCGCGCCGCGCTACTGGCGCGACGAGCTCCGGCTCTCCCTGCACCGGCTGCTGGTGCAGGAGGCCAACCGGATCAACGCGTCGGTCACCGCGGTGGACGACCACAGCTACATGGTCACCGCGACCCGTGGTTCGGTGGCCGCGGCCACCGAGGGGTTCCGGGTGCTGCCGTTCGCCGCCCGGGTGCGCGACGAGCTCGGCCTGGCGGTCGAGGTGGGGGTCGGCATGGGCCGCACCACCCACGACGCCGAGTCCCACGCCAGGGCCGCGCTGGCGCGCACCCAGGCGGGCAAGCAGGCCCAGGGCTTCGCCGTCGACCGGGAGGGCAGGGCACTGATCCCGGCGCCCAGGATGCCCCCTCAGGGCGCCGGGCCGCTGAAGCCCAAGGGCGTGGAGGTGCTGGCCCGCCTGGCGGCCAAGCTGGAGGGCGGGGACACGGTGGTGGACGCGGAGGGCGCGGGCAAGATGCTGGGCGTCACCCCGCGGACGGCACGGCGGCTGCTGCGCACGCTGGTGGACGAGGGACTCGCGTGGCCGCTCCCGCCGAACCGCACGCCGCAGCCGGGCCGCCCCCGGCAGCTGTACCGGCTGATCGTGGAGAAGCTCGGCACCCGCTGAGTCCCGGCACGGCCGGTTCTCGCGACCGGGAGGCTTCCGCCGTATCCGGCACGGTGGAAGCTCCCGGGTCGCGCTCTCCCGCCGGCGTACCCTCGCGCGGTCCCCCGGCCCGATTCGAGGACCGGAACCCGCGGGCGGAACGACGGGGCGAGCCGCTATTGTCATGAGTCATGGGCGATGACAGTGCTGACAGCCGCAGGAGGCTCCTCATCTGGGGGGCGCTGGCGATCGTGTACGTGGTGTGGGGTTCCACCTACCTGGCGATCAGGATCACCATCGAGACGATCCCGCCGCTGATCAGCGGTGCCGGTCGTTTCATGACGGCCGCGCTCGTCCTCGGCGTCGTCGTACGCCTGCTGAAGGGGCGCGGGGCGTTCCGGATGACCTGGAGGCAGGCCGGCGGGGCGGCACTGGTCGGCGTGTTGCTGCTGACCGGGGGGAACGGCATGGTCGCCGTCGCCGAACAGCACATCTCCAGCGGGCTGGCGGCGCTGCTGGTCGCCTCGGTGCCGCTCTGGCTGGTGGTCTTCAGGATCCTGACCCGGGACCGGCCCCAGGTCCTGACGCTCGCCGGGGTGCTCGTCGGGTTCGGCGGGGTCGCGGCGCTCTCCCTGGACGGCGGGGGCAACGCGGCCGACGGCGCCGGAATCGCGATCATCCTGCTGGCGTCGCTGTCGTGGTCGGTGGGCTCGTTCCTGTCGTCGCGCATCCCGATGCCCGACGACCCCTTCGCCGCGAGCACCGTCGAGATGGCCGTGGGCAGCGTCGGGCTCGCCCTGAGCTCGGCCGTGGTGGGAGAGCACCTCGACCTCGCCGCCGTCTCCTCGCGCTCGTGGATCGCGCTGATCTACCTGATCCTGGTCGGATCGCTGATCGGCTTCACCGCGTACGTGTGGCTGCTGGGGAACGCCCCCATCTCGCTGGTCTCCACCTACGCCTACGTCAACCCCGTCGTGGCGGTCCTGCTGGGCGCCCTGGTGCTGAGCGAGCCGGTCACCGGCTCGATGGTCGCGGCCGGCGTGGTGATCCTCATCGGGGTGGCCCTGGTGGTCTCCACCGAACGCCGCGCGAAGGCCGGGCCGCCCGAACGGCCCGACACGCCCCGGCAGGCACCCGCGATCGTGTGACCACCGGCGGGCCCGCCCGGCCCGCCCCCCGGCCTGTCCGGCCCGCCACGGCTCACGGACGAGGCGGGCCCGTACGGACCGAAGAGGTGAGGTAAAGGCCCGTGCGGCCCCCGTGGGGCCGGCACGGGCCGTGCGGGCGAGGTCAGGCGTTCTTGCGGAAGGCCGCGGCGGCGGCCAGGAAGGTGTCGTTGGCCTCGGGGTCGCCGATGGAGACGCGGGCGCCCTCCCCGGCGAACGGCCGTACCGCGACGCCCTCGCCGGCGCACGCCTCGGCGAAGTCGAGCGTGCGCTCGCCCAGCCGGAGCCAGACGAAGTTGGCCTCGGTCGCGGGCACCTCCCAGCCCTGCTCGATCAGCGCCTCGCGGACCCGGCCGCGCTCGGCGACCACGGCGTCGACCCGCTCCAGCAGCTCGTCCTCGGCGGCCAGCGAGGCGATCGCGGCGGCCTGGGCCAGGTGGTTGACAGCGAACGGGACGGTCGTCTTGCGGACCGCGGCGGCCACCGGCTCGCCGCCGATCAGGTACCCCACCCGCAGCCCGGCCAGCCCGTACGCCTTGGAGAAGGTGCGCAGCACGGCCACGTTGGGCCGCTCGCGGTAGACGGTGAGACCGTCGGTGACCCCGGGGTCCCTGACGTACTCGCGGTAGGCCTCGTCCAGCACGACGAGCACGCTCTCGGGCACCCGGTCCAGGAACGCCCCCAGCTCGGCCGCCTGGACGACCGTGCCGGTGGGGTTGTTCGGGTTGCACACGAAGATCATCCGAGTGTTCGGGGTGATCGCGTCGGCCATCGCGTCCAGGTGGTGCGTCTCGCCCAGCAGCGGGACCCGCACCGAGGTCGTCCCGGCCAGGTCGGCCAGCAGCGGGTACGCCTCGAAGGAGCGCCACGCGTAGATCACCTCGGCGCCCGGCTCGCTCACCGTCTCGAAGAGCTGCTGGGCCACCGTCACCGAGCCCGCGCCGAGCGCCACGTGCTCGGCCGGCACCCCGTGGTGCTCGGCGAGTGCCTCGGTCAGTGCCGTCGCCGCCGGGTCGGGGTAGCGGTGCATCGTGGTCGCGGCCCGGGCGACCGCCTCGACGACCGAGGGCAGCGGCTCGTAGGGGGACTCGTTGGAGGAGAGCTTGTAGGAGCGGCCGTCGGCTGACACCACGGCCTTGCCCGCCCGGTAGGCGGGCATCGTGTCCAGGATCGCACGGAAACGAGGCATGGCCTTACTTTAGGAGCAGCGGGCGGATGGGGCATCATCCTGTAACACTGGAGGTGAGAGGCATGCCCGACCGGGAGGACGACATGAGCATCGCACCACTGGCCGAGAGGCCGAGCGCCGGGACGCCGGAGCCCGAGGCGCCGGAGGCCGGGGCGGAGTCGCCCGAGGCGAGCTCGCCCGAGCGTGAGCCGCTTCCCGCCTGGGTGTTCCCCCCCAAAAGGGGCTTCGTGGCCGGTGACCTCGACCGACTTCGGGGGATCCCTCCGCACACGGAACTCGTCGATGGCACTCTCGTCTTCGTGAGCCCCCAGACCAACTTCCACATGTCCGTACTCTTCCTCCTGGAGAGCGAGCTCCGTCGCGCCGTTCCGGCCGATCTGCGCGTTCGCAGGGAGATGACCGTGACGCTCGGAAAACGTCAGCGCCCCGAGCCGGACATCGTGGTGGTTCACGCCGAGGCCGTGAAAGGGCGGAAGCAGACCACGTACCGGCCGGAGGACGTCGTCCTCGCCGTCGAGGTCGTCTCCGACGAGTCGGAGATCCGTGACCGGGAGCGCAAGCCCGTCCTCTACGCCCAGGCGGGCATCACCCACTTCTGGCGGGTCGAGGAGATCAACGACCGCCCGACCGTGTACGTCTACGAGCTGGACCCGGCGACCAGGACCTACGCGCTCATGGGCATCCACCACGACCGGCTGAAGGTCAGCGTCCCGTTCGACGTCGACATCGACCTGACGGAGATCGACGACCTCTGATCGGCGGCCTCCGGTGGACGGGCCTGTGGCCGATCGGCGCGTGACGAACGACCTCTGACGGGCTCACTCCCGCAGGGAGCGCAGCATCGGCGGGTGCAGCATCACCGCGGGGCCGCGGCGGTAGAGCTTGGCCGGGCGCCCGCCGTCGCGGGTGGTGGCGGCGCCGGTGGGCACCAGGAACCCCTCGGCCTTGGTGACCTTGCGGTGGAAGTTCCGCGGGTCCAGGCCCCGGCCCCAGACGATCTCGTAGACCCGGCGCAGCTCGGCGACGGTGAACTCGGGCGGGCAGAAGGCCGCTCCCAGCGGGGTGTACTCCAGTTTCGCGCGGGCCCGCTCGATCCCGTCGATCATGATCCGCCGGTGGTCGAAGGCCATCTCGCGCAGCAGCGCGGAGACCGGCTGCCAGCTCATGTGCGCCTCGGTGGAGGCCGGCAGGTCGGGGGCCAGGCCGAGGTAGGCCACGCTCAGCACGCGCTGGCGCGGGTCGCGGTCGGGGTAGCCGTAGGTCTGCAGCTGCTCCAGGTGCACCGGGGCGCCGGGCAGGCCCGCCCGTTCGGCGAGGACCCTGGCCGCGGCGGCGGGAAGGTCCTCGTCGAGCTGGATGAAGCCGCCTGACAGGGCCCAGCGTCCCTCGTACGGCGGATTGTCGCGCCGCCAGACGAGTGCGCTCAGCACCTGACAGCGCACCGTGAGGACGACCAGGTCCACGCTGACGGGAATGCGCGGAACCATGGCAGGCACGTTACACCCCGGTCATGCCTGCGCGCGGACATGCAGCGGTTCGGTGGCGGCACGTCCGTCCGGTGCGGTGACCGTGATCCGGATCCAGGTGCCCTCCGGCACCCGGGACCAGTCGAACGGGATCCACGCCGTCCGCATCCCCAGCGGCAGGCCGGGCGGCGGCTCGTTCAGGTCGACCCCGGCCACGTCCACGACGCGGGGTTCCTCCAGCCCCTCCCAGGTGATCGAGACCGTGCAGCCCATCGGGATGCCGTACCCGCGGATCTCCACGCCGTCCTGGATGTCGCGCCGTACGCGTACCGCGTCGGCCGCGATGGGCCGGTCGTGGTCGCGGGCGATCTCCTCGGCCAGGGACGGCGAGCCGCAGGTGTAGAAGTCGCTCCACATGTAGGAGACGACCTTGGAGACGTAGCGCCCGACCTGGGTCACGGCCGTGTCCAGCCGTTCCTTGTCGGTACGTCCCCGGTCGGAGCCCGCGGCGCACGGCTCCTCCGCGCCCCCGGACGGCTCGAACGACTCGACGTTGGCCCACAGCTGCACGTCGTGGCCCTGCTCCACCATCCTGTTGCGGGCCAGGTACATCTCGCGGTAGTAGTCGCGGGTCGAGCCGTGGTAGGCGTCGCCGTTGGTCTCCTCGCCGACGACCGGCCGCAGCCGCTCGTCGACCTTCTCCTCGCGCTCGTCCGGCCAGAACAGCCCGACCTTCCCGGTGCCCCGGCTGTCCTGCGGGGCGACGATCCCGACGCCGGTCCTGGCCAGGGCCTCGAACCCGCGGGCGACCTGCTTGGGGGTGGCGCTGAACGGCCGCTCCTTGCGCGCGTCGAGGTAGGGGCTGACCAGGACGGGCCTGCCGGGCATCTCCTGCTCGACGATCCGGTGCTGGGAGGCGTACACCTTGAGCGTGGGGTGGTCGTCCTCGCCGTCGTCGTCGTACTTCATCTCGCGCATCTGCAGCTCGAACGGCTGGTAGAAGCCGCCCAGCGAGGCGCGGTCCTGGAAGCGGGAGCCGTAGTCCTGCATGATGCGCCGGGTGAGGGTGGTGAGCGTGTCGGTGCCCTGCTTGGCGGCCCGGGTCTTCTGTGCCGGGTCGCGGGGGGCCAGCGGCAGCGCCGGGAAGACCTTCACCCCGAACCTGTCGCCGAGGTCGAGCAGCTCGGTGAGGCTGTCCTCGTGCGCGCCGGCGATCAGGATCACGTGGTAGCCGCGCCCCTTGGCCCTGATGTTCGCGCAGCTCGCGTCGTCGGTGCCGTCGTCGGTGGCGACGATCCGGTAGAAGACGGTCTTCCTGGTGACGATCCTGCGCTCGAACTCGGGGCAGCGGAACAGGCCGGGGCCGAACGCCTCGTCGGTCCGGTAGACGAACGTCCAGCTCACCCTGTTGCCGGGGTTGGCGGCCTTGAGGTCGTTCTCCGCCGCCAGCGCGCACGGCACCCCGTCCTCCTCGCAGGGCTCGTAGCGCGGGTCGATCTCGCCGTCGCCGCCCAGCACGCGGCCGTCGTCGTCGAGCGGGCGGGCCTGCAGTCCCCAGCCGATCCGGATGACGGTGTCGCCGCCCACCTCGTGGATGGCCCGGAACTGCCGCCGCCAGGTGCAGTGGTCGGCGGTGGGGATCAGCCAGTAGCCGGTGATCGCGTAGGGCGCGCGGGTGGCGGTGTCGAACGTTCCACACGGGTCGGTGAACTCCGGCGTGTCGGGCACCGGTGCCGAGGCGGACGCGGAGGCCGACGCGGACGCCGACGCCGACCGGGAGGAGGCCGCGGCCGACGTGCTCCGCCCGTCCGGGACGTCGTTCCCGGAGGGAACGACGATCACGAACGCCGCAACCGCGACGAGGATCGCCGCGCCCAGGAAAGCGATGAGCCAGCGCACGTTCAGGACACTACCGTTCTCGTGATCAGGCAGACATAAGGAGCGTTCCGGGCGTCAGCTCTTGACGCCCGCCCACGCCTCCAGCTGGGCGACGAAACGGCGGGCCGAGTTGGGCCAGTGGTGGTTCGCACGGGCCGCCGCATACCCACGGGCGCCCCGCGCATGCCGCTCCCGGACGTCGTCGCGCAGGGAGAGCACGGCCTGTGCCACCGCCTTGGGGTCGCGCCAGGGCACGACCATGCCGCTGTCGTAGCGCTCCACCAGCTCCACCGCGCGCGGCGACGGCGTGGTGATCACCGGGATGCCGTGGGCCATGTACTCCATGATCTTCGTGGGCATGGAGTGCCGGTAGTTGGGCTCGTCGTGCAGCAGCGACAGACCGGCCAGCGCGCCGTCGAGCCGCTTGAGCGCCTCGTCGTTCGGCATGAAGTCGCGCCACTCCAGCACGCCCTCGGACACCGCCTCGTTCAGCATCGGCCGCGACTGCGGGTCGGCGTAACCGATCAGCTCGACCGCCACCCGGTACGGCTGGAGCAGCCGGGCCACCTCGATGGCCTCGCGCACCCCGCGCGCCTCCGACAGCCACCCCAGGTAGACGACGCGGTCGTCACCGGGCGGGGTCACCTCGTCGGGCACCCAGGTCTCGTTGGGGACCACCAGGTGCGCCTGGCGGAACCGCCCGGCGTAGGCGGTCTCGGCCAGCAGCAGGTGCAGGTGCCGCTCGGCCGTGCCCTCCAGGAGCCGGGCCAGGAACCGCACCGGCGGGCGCAGGAACGCCGGCAGCCAGGGCTTCAGCGAGAGCGTGGCCGGGGTGTCCTCGTGCACGTCCCAGACCACCGGGGGCCGCTTGCGCACGCCCACCACCGCGAGCAGCAGCTCCGGGTCGTGCACCACCACGAGGTCGACCTGTCCGCGCATCCTCTTGAAGACCTTGCGCGCCGCGCGGACGGCCGACAGCCGCTTGCGCTCGGCGGCGCGCGGAAGGTCGACGCCGTTCACCCAGGAACGGGCCATCACCCCCCGCGCCGTGTACGGGGCCGCGTACGTGACCTCATGACCGGCGTCCACGAGCGCGCGGATCTGCCGGTGCAGGATCCGGGCGTCCTCGGGATGATGCACCACCGTCATGACGAGCACGTGCACTGCGCGCAGCCCTCCGTCGCTAGAGCCGCTCGACGCGTGCGCCCTCGGCGAGCACGCCGCGGGTGTCGAGCACGAGCTTGCCTTGGTCCTCGACGACGGACAGGTCGAAGGCGGCGTGCTGCTGGAGCAGCAGCGTCACGTCGGCTTCGGCCACCGCCCTGGCGAGGTCTTCCTCACGCGTCACCTGGACGTCGTCGACCCGCCACTCCTTGACGTACGGATCGACGAAGACCAGTTCCGCGCCCAGCTCCAGCAGCGCCCGCGCGACCGGCAGGGCCGGGGTCTCGCGCTCGTCGGCGATGTCGGGCTTGTACGTCACGCCGAGCAGCGCCACCCGGGAGCCGTTGACGGGCTTGCGGTGCCGGTTGAGCAGGCGCTGCACGCGGGCCACCACGTACGACGGCATCCGCTCGTTGATCTCCTGGGCCAGCTCGACGAACCGGAACGGGTAGCCGAGCTTGCGCACCGTGTAGGACAGGTAGGACGGGTCGACCGGGATGCAGTGCCCGCCGACGCCGGGTCCGGGCAGGAACTTCTGGAAGCCGAACGGCTTGGTGGCCGCGGCCTCGATCGACTCCCACAGGTCGACGCCCAGCTCGTCGCAGAAGATGGCCATCTCGTTGACCAGGGCGATGTTGACGTGCCGGTAGGTGTTCTCCAGCAGCTTGGCCATCTCGGCCTCGCGGGTGCCGCTGACCGGGACGACCTGCTCGACGAAGCGCGCGTAGAACGCGACCGCGCGGTCCTTGCAGGCCGGGGTGTAGCCGCCGACGACCTTGGGGGTGTTGCGCAGGCCGTACTTGGGGTTGCCCGGGTCGATGCGCTCGGGCGAGAAGGCGAGGTGGAAGTCGGTGCCCGCGGTCAGGCCGGAGGTCTCCAGGATGGGACGGGCGACCTCGTCGGTGGTGCCGGGCCAGGTCGTGGACTCCAGGACCACCAGCGTGCCCGCGCTCAGGTTGCGGGCGACGGTGCCGGTGGCGCCCTCGACCGACGACAGGTCGGGGCGGTGGTCCTCGTCCAGCGGGGTCGGCACGCAGATGACGACGGCCGCGCTGTCGGACAGCACGGTCTCGTCCAGCGTGGCGGTGAAACCCGCCGCCAGCATGTGCTCCAGGTCGGCGTCGGTCAGGTCGTCGATGTAGGACCTGCCGGCGTTGAGGGCCTCGACCTTGTCCGGGTCGAGGTCCAGGCCGACGACCCGCAGACCCGCCGCCGTGGCCTCCTTGGCCAGGGGCATGCCGACGTAGCCCAGACCGATGACTGCCAGGTCGTAGGCAGTCACAGGATGACCTTGGAAAGCCGGAAACAACACTTCATGGTCGCAAAGGCTATCTCAAGTACGAACGAGCCACGCCTAATGCGATTGAACCCATCACAAACGGACGGAATCCTCGTTACCAACACGAGACCATCAACCGGCTATCGACTGGTAGATGTCACGGTACGTCGCCGCGATGCGGCTCCACGTACGCTTGGCCGCCACCTCGGCCCGTCCGGCCTCGCCCATCTCGGCCCTGCGGGCCGGGTCGTCGCGGAGCCCGGCGATGGCCTTGGCCAGCGCCTCGGGGTCCCCCGGGGGCACCAGCATCCCGGCGCCCTCCGAGCCGACCAGCTCCGACAGGGCGGGCAGGTCGCTGAGCACGACCGGCTTGCCCAGGGCCATCGCCTCGACCGGCTTCAGCGGCGTGACCAGCCGGCACACCCGCAGGTCCTCGCGGGGGCAGACGAAGATGTCGATGGCGGCCTGCGCCTGCAGCGCCTCGTCCGGGCCGACGCGGCCGGGCAGGATCGCGATGTCGCCCAGCCCGAGCTCCTCGACCTGCTCCAGCAGGGCCGGGCGCTCGGCGCCGTCCCCGACGAGCAGCACCTTGACCGGCGCCCCCTCGTCGCACAGCAGCGCGGCGGCCCTGATCATGGTGGCGAAGCCCTCGTAGGCCACGATGCTGGAGACCGAGCCCATCACGATCTCACCGGGCTCGATACCGTACGCGGAGCGGAAGGCCGCGCCGTCGTACTCGGCGGCGAGCAGCGAGTCGTCCACCGCGTTCGGCGCGAGATAGATCTTCTCCCGGGGTACCCCGCGTTCGGCGATCTCCGTGGCCATCGTCTCCGCCAGGGTGACGACGGCGTCGGCCGAGCGCATGATGAACGCCTCGCGGTCGCGCTGCAGCAGGTGCCGCTGGCTGCCGACCCGCTTGGGGTCGCGGGAGGCCCAGGTCTCCTCCAGGAAGCCCCGGACCTCGTACACCATCGGGGTGCCGGTCCGCTCGCGGACCGCCAGCGCCACCGAGCCGTTGCGGTGGTCGGTCGCGGCGTGCAGCACCTGCGGCCGCAGGGTCCGCACCAGCTCGGTCACCTCGCCGGCGCCCCGGATCATGCGCCCGTGGCTCTCGAAGGGCACCTCACCGCTGGGGATCAGCCGGTGGTAGGGGATCCCGTCGATCTCCTCGTACGGCGTCGCGTCGGCGTGGCCCTGCATCATCGGCCAGCCCCAGCTCGTCACGACGTGCGGGTCCAGGCCGGCGGCCTTCTGCGAGGTGACGATCCGGTGCGTGCGCACGGTGTACCCGGCCTGCGTGTACGGCAGCGCGTTGGTCACGCAGTGCAGCACCCGGCCGGGGAACCGCTCGCCCACGATCACCTTGGCCTTGGGCGGGATCGGGTTCGGCTGGATCGCGGCCAGCTCGCCCGCGTAGTAGGCGGCCCGGCGCTTGATGAAGGGGTACCGGGTGTGCGCCTGCAGCACTGCGACGGCCTCGGTCATCCGGCCTGAGTCGAAGTGCTCCTTGGCCTCGGCCCAGGGGCCCTTCACCATGCGCATGCCGAGCCTGCGGACGACGACCTTGGCGCGGCGCGCGACCGGCCAGGCGAACCGGCCCACGATCGGGCGGACGCGCGGCGGCAGCGTCTCGGCCGCGGCCTGCGCCACCCGTACCGGGTCGGACTTGACCTTCGTCACCACGACGCGGGAGACGATCACCGGGTGCTGGACGAATCCTCTGAGCAGGCCGCGCAGCCCGGCCCGGGACGACTTGGCCGACACCGAGGGGACACCGGTCACCTGGGAGGCGTCCGCGACCGGTGAGACCGGCTCGACGGTGACCTTGTCGGGGTCGGCGTCGTCGAGGGGGGTCTCGGAGGGGGTGGGGGTGCCGGGGGCGTGGTCGTCGGTGTCCTGCGGGGTCGCGTCCTCGTCCTCGGCCTGGGGCGGGTCCGTGTTCTGCGGCGGGTCCGTTTTCGTGACCTGCGGTTCGTCCGCGTTCGGGGTGGCGGTGTCCGCTTCGGTCTCCGTGGACGGCTCGACGGCCGGGGACGTGGCCTCGACGGCGGAGGACGACGTGATCTCGGTAGCCGGGGGCGTCGTCTCGGTGGCCGGAGGTGTCGGCTCGGTGGCCGAGGACGTGCTCTCGGTGGCCGGGGGTGTCGTCTTGGCGACCGGGGACGCGCTCTCGGTAGCTGGGGACGCGCTCTCGGTGAGCGGGGACGCGCTCTCGGTGGCCGGGGGCGTCACCGGCGGGTAGGGGCTCGACGGAGCCGAGGGCGTCGTCCGGCCCGGTGGCTTCGCCGGGGCCGAGTTCGCCGGAACCGAGGGGGAGTCTGGCCTGCTGGCATCGGATACCACGCGGTGACCGTACCATAGGCAAGGTTTGCCCCACTGCCGCATGAAAGGCGAGGTCAATGAGGGACTTTGCCCATCCGGGTGCTGCTCAGGGCCCCGGCGATCCCCTCGTCCTGCACGTGCTCGGCGCACGCCCCAACTTCGTGAAGGCCGCACCGGTGGTGCGCGCGCTCGCCGAGGCGGGCGTGCGGCAGGGCATCGTGCACACCGGTCAGCACTACGACGCGCTGATGTCGGACGTCTTCTTCGCCGACCTCGGTCTCCCCGAGCCGATCGCCAACCTGGCCGTCGGTTCCGGCTCGCACGCCCGCCAGACGGCGGCCCTGCTGGTCGGGCTGGAGGACGTGATGACCGAGCAGCGGCCGGCGCTGGTCGTCGTCTACGGCGACGTGAACTCGACGCTGGCCGCGATCCTCGTCTGCGCCAAGCTGCACGTGCCGACCGCGCACGTGGAGGCGGGGCTGCGTTCCTTCGACCGGGAGATGCCCGAGGAGGTCAACCGGATCGTCACCGACGCCCTGTCGGACATCCTCTTCGCCACCTCGCCGGACGCGCTCTCCCACCTGGCCGCCGAGGGCGTCGACCCCGCCAGGGTGCACCTCGTCGGCAACCCGATGATCGACAGCCTCTTCTCCGCGCTGGACCGCCTCGACCCCGCGCCGGTCCGCGCCCGGCTCGGCCTTCCCGAGCGGTACGGGGTCGCCACCCTGCACCGTCCCGGCAACGTCGACGACCCCGCCTCCGCCAAGGAGCTGGTCGACGCCGTGCTGGAGGTGAGCGCGCGCCTGCCTCTCGTGGTGCCGCTGCACCCGCGCGGGCGTACCCGTCTGGCCGAGGCCGGGCTGGTGGACTCCGAGAACCTGCGCATCGTCGACCCGCTCGGCTACGTGGACTTCCTGTCGCTGGTACGGGGCGCGACACTGGTCGTCACCGACTCCGGTGGCGTGCAGGAGGAGACGACCATGCTGGGCGTCCCCTGCCTGACCGTGCGTCCCAACACCGAGCGGCCGATCACCATCACGCACGGCACCAACCGGCTGGTCACCCCCGCACAGCTGCCCGCCGCCGCCGACCGGGCACTGGCCGACGGGGCCGTGACCCCCTCGGGCGAGCTGCCCCCGCTCTGGGACGGCAAGGCCGGTCCCCGCATCGCCCGGGTGATCGAGACCTGGCTGCGCGGCGGCAACCTCTCACCGGCCGGGCAATCCGTATCGCCCAAATCCCTCTAAAGCGTCTATTCGGGTACGGCCGAAGCCGTACCCTGGCACGACCCCGGACAAAGGCGATCCCCCATGAGCGAAGAGACCCCCGAAGAGCCGAAGTTCCAGCGTCTCGGGCCGATCAACTGGCTGCCCGAGGAGCGCAAGACCGTCGAACGCTTCGAGGAGCGTGTCCGGGACCTGGAGCGGCGCCTGGCCATCGCCGAGGCCAAGGCCGAGTACGCCCAGTGGAAGCTGGAGTCGACCAAGGTGCAGCGCCCCTACCGGGTGGCCGAGGCGCTCACCGCGGCCAAGGGGTCGGGGGTCACCGCGCTGCCCGGCAGGCTGCGCTCGGCCATGCAGGCGCAGCGCGGGCCGAAGCCGCCCCGTCCGGTGACCGAGGTGATCGAGGAGCTCGATCAGCGGGGACCGTCGGTGGACGTGCCGGAGGTCAAGTGGCCGGCCGGGCCGATCGTCCGGCCTGATCTCAAGGTCGCGGTCATCCTGGACGACTTCTCCCGGATGGCGTTCCGCTACGAGTGGGACCAGATCGAGTTCGGGCTCCGCGACTGGCCGGAGATCTTCGCCGAGCGGCGCCCGGAGCTTCTGTTCGTGGAGTCGGCCTGGTACGGCAACCAGGGCCGCTGGCGCTACCAGATGACCGGGACGAACGCTCCCAAGGCGGAGCTGCGCGCCCTGCTCGACTGGTGCCGCGCCGAGGGGATCCCCACGGTCTTCTGGAACAAGGAGGACCCGCCGAACTTCGACTTCTTCATCGACACGGCCAAGCTGTTCGACCACGTCTTCACCTGCGACGGCGACATGGTCCCCCGCTACCGCGAGGTGCTGGGACACGACCGGGTGGACGTGCTGCAGTTCGCCGCGCAGCCCCGGGTGCACAACCCGATCCAGGACAAGCGGGGGCGCCTGCACGACGTGGTCTTCGCGGGCATGTACTTCCGGGACAAGCACCCCGAGCGCCGCGAGCAGATGGAGACCGTGCTCGCCCCGATCCGCGAGCTCGGCCTGCACATCTTCGCCCGCAACGGGACCGTGGACGAGAAGTACGCCTGGCCCAAGGAGTACGTCCCGCACATCGTGGGTGAGCTCCCGTACGACCGGATGCTGGCCGCGTACAAGATGTACAAGGTCTTCCTGAACGTGAACTCGGTGCTCGACTCGCCGACCATGTGCGCCCGCCGGATCTTCGAGCTGTCGGCCTGCTCGACGTCGATCGTCTCGGGCTGGTCCCGCGCCATCGAGGAGACGTTCGGGTCGCTGATCCCGATCGCCCGTGACGAGCTGGAGTCCTACAACCAGGTCCTGCACCTGATCAACAGCCCCGAGCTCCGGGCCCGCCAGGGGCACCTGGCCATGCGCGAGGTCTTCGACAAGCACCTGTTCTCGCACCGGGTGGACCAGATCCTGACGATCCTGGGCAGGCCCGTGCAGCAGCGGACCCGGTCGATCTCGGTGGTGCTGCCCACCAACCGTGCCTCCCAGATCGAGCACGCGATCTCCTCGGTGGCCCGGCAGGTCCACCGGCCCGTCCAGCTCGTCATGGTGCTGCACGGCCTGGACATCGATCCCGTGGTGGTGGCCGACAAGGCGCGGATGGCCGGGATCACCGACGTGGTGGTGCTGCCCGCCGACCGGTCGCTGTCGCTGGGCGCCTGCCTGAACATGGGCATCGCCGCGGCCGAGGGCGACCTGATCGCCAAGATGGACGACGACAACCTCTACGGCGAGCACTACCTGTCGGACCTGGCCCGCGCCTTCGACTACTCCGACGCCGAACTGGTCGGCAAGGGCGCGCACTACGCCTACTTCGAGGGCAGCAACGCCACCATGCTCCGCCTGCCGGGGCTGGAGCACCGCTACGCCTTCCTGGTGCAGGGCGGTACCTTCCTCGGCAAGGCGGACATGTTCCGGCACTACGGGTTCGAGGACGTCACCCGGGGCGAGGACACCCGGCTGGTGCGCCGTCTCAAGGAGGACCGGGTCAAGATCTACTCCGCCGACCGGTTCAACTTCGTCTACTGGCGCAGCGGCGACGCGGGCATGCACACCTGGCAGGCCGACGACATCAAGCTCACCCGCAACGCCCAGTTCTCCTTCGCGGGGCGTCCCGACGACCACGTGATGATCTGACCTCGCTCCGGGGTGTGTCCCCGCTCCCGCGGCCGAATGCTCCGGACGGCCAGGACACGCATCCAGCGAAGTGGTGTGTGAGCCGACCTTGTGCAGGGATCGTCAGGCGATGGCAGCGATGTCACCGTCGTCGAAGTAGATCGACTGGTGGAGCCGACCACCGAGGGCAGCGGCATAGCGAGCCAGGATGTCCTGTCCGGAGATCTTGCCCTGCTCGATCTGAGAGACGCGTCCCTTGGTGACTCCCATGCGATCGGCTACCTGTTGCTGGGTCAGACCGCGCCCGCGGCGGATCTCCGCCAGCCGGTGTCCTTGGACCTCGGCCAGAAGTTCCCGCTTGCCGGCCTGAACGGCTTCCTCGCCACCGGCCCGCTGGACATGTTCAGACCGGATGTCCTTCCAGCGCACGTATCCGCTCATCTGCCATCCTCCTGTTGGGCGCGTTCTTTCAAATAGCCACAGGTATACCTCGGCGTCCGGAAAGACTGGCATCTATCCGCCGACGCCTACGTTGAGGGCAGCAGCGCCTTGAGGTGTGTTCGCGCTCCGGTGGGCGGGTGCTCCGGGCGGCCGTCGTCGGTGGCGGTCCGGTGGGTTCAGGCCTCCGGCCTGGCGGGCGCGCCGGTCACGGATTCTTACAAGCCGCCCGGAGCACCCGCCCACCTCCGCGCACGCCTTCCCTCGCCGTACACCTGCGGGCCGTAGTAGCTCTCTGACGGACCGCCCATCGGGCTCTGTGACGCTGAAGCGATCCGTACGGTCGCCCAGGGCCCGTCGCCGTAGCTGACGCGTCCGTGCGGGAAGGAGCGCAGGATGCTCGCCGTGACCGTCGCGTCTCGTCGTACCCGACATCGCTTGGCCTGGCCTGCTCGGCCTGGCTCGGGGGTTTCTTGGAAGACGGTTCCGCCCTCAGGTGGGAGCGGAGCCGCACAACAAAGAGGCCCCGTCTCCGACGGGGCCCCGCAACGCCCCAGTCAGATGTCAGTACTCGAGGGCGTTGTCCCGCACACACGAAACGACCAGCGCCAATCGTCCGTGACCTGGCCGTCGATTTCAACCTGCCACGTGTACAAACCTGGCTTGAGCTGCAGTTGCGCGTTGAACGCTACGGGCATATGCAGATCGTCTCCAGGCTCGCCATGCGCTGGGCGTCCGACCTCGAACTCGCCTGACACCTCGATGGGGGTGTCCGCACCGGACTCCCCCCGCATCACAGGCTCTCCGCCCGCATCCACGAGTCGAATCGTGAACTTGATCCGCCTACCGCTGTCGTCCCATGGCACATGGAAGATCACTCCGACGCCGCAGGCGAGCCGCCCTATGCTGGCAAAGTCCCAGCTGGCACCTGAGATGAACAACTTGCCGTCGGCGACCTGCGCATGATCTGCAAGTAGCAGCGTGACCTTCATGCCGTCCAAGGGTAGACCTGCTCAGCAGGCCAGGAGGGGTGGATGGGTTACGACGATGTCGTTGGCTCGCCGACCACCCACCGAGACGGTGAGGGCATCGGCGATCCCTGCGGCTGACTCCATGAGGAAATGCACCACTACCGGCCGTGCCTGGTCGTAGCGCTCGTCAAGATCTATGGCCTCGTCAAGATAGAAGGCGACGCCTTCCCTGGTGAGTTCCCTTACCTCGTCGAGGGTGTCACCGACCGCTGCGAACGTTTGAAGATCGGGTTCGGTCGATTCCGCCCACCAGACGTCGTCCTCGTGGTGGTAGACGACGGTCACTTTGCGCATCAGATCACCTACCCCAGGAGGTCCAAGGCCTCTGCCTCGGACAAGCCGACCTCGACTACAAGGTACTTGCGAATGATGCCCGGCGGAACAGTGGCCCCGTCATGGAATGAGAAAAGTAGAGGAGGAAGACCGATTGCCTTGAGGGTCCGATGGGACCCGTTTTGGCGGGCGACTTCGTAACCCAAAGGTTCCCGCATCAGGACGGCAAGGAACCTGCTTGCCTTCATCGAGGGGAACTTCGCCATGGCAGTCGATGATTCCACACGTTGGACCGATCTCGCCCCGTTCTCAAGCACTGTTCATCACTGAATTAATGAGCAGGATCTCGCACGTAGCCCTTCTTGACGAAGGACGAGAGGATCACGCCGGCGAGGGGGGCGGGGTCTTCGACGATGGACGGCGGACTTGTTCAGAGCGGTTCTGCTGAACCCGGGCGAGGATCTCCTCGTCGATCTCGACGGGGTCACTACGTCGCGACCCAATCAACAATGATCGTCGGGAGCATGCCGGTCAGGATTGCGCTGGGCCTACCTCACGAGTTTCGGGCCGGTCGAAATTCCATACTCACGAACCTGAATGTGAAAGCGGCTTGGCCTCTCTGCGAGAACAGCACTTTTTATCTAAAAGATACGGAAGGTTCACAAAGCCGCCTTTCGGCTGCTCAGCGCGGTTCCGGAAACTCCGATGTTCACCGTGTGTGATCGCCCGTATGCTCAGAGCATGCAACCCGTGCATCCTCATATGCACCCCAAATGCATATGCATTACAGCGGCAAACGAGGAGAGCTCAGCGCGAAGGTCAGCCAGATCATCACCAAGATGACGAAGGCGGGCACATGACCGACGTGCAGAGTCCGACCGTTCGTCGACGCCAACTCGGGATGGAACTACGTCGGCTACGAGAGCGCGCGAACGTGTCCGCCATCGAGGCGGGCGAGCGCATCGGTCGATCCGACTCGACGATCAGTCGCTTCGAGACCGGCAGGGTGACCATCCGCCAGAAGGTCCTCGTGCAACTTCTCGATCTGTACAACGCGACCGGCGACGAGGCTCAAGCCGTGCTCGATCTCGCACGTGAGGCCGGTAAACGTGGATGGTGGCATGCTCACGGGGACGCGGTACCGCCCTGGTTCGAGATCTTCATCGGGCTCGAAGCCGAAGCCGCGTCGATACAGACTTATCAACCCCAATTGGTTCCCGGCATTCTTCAGACCGAGGCGTATGCCCGTGCCGTCATCGAAGCCGACAGGCCCGGCACTCCCCCTCAGGAGATCGACAGGCTCGTCGACCTACGCATGGCACGGCAGAAACTTCTTACTCGGTCGAACCCGCCGGAGCTGTGGGCGGTGATGAGCGAAGCGGTCCTGCGACACGTCGTCGGCAGCTCCGCGATCATGCGGGAGCAACTGCTCAGGCTCTACGACGCGCGACACCTCGCAGGCGTCACTCTCCAGATACTGCCTTTCGCCGGAGGCGCCCATCCCGGGATGCTCGGCCCTTTCCACCTCCTGGAGTTCCCCCGACCATCTGATACTCATGTCGCTTATGTCGAGTATCTGATGGGCTCCATGTATTTGGAAAAGCCAGAGGAAGTGCGCAGGTATAGACTTTTTTGACCATATTCGCGCGGCTGCCCTACCGCCCGGCAAGTCCGCTGCGCTGATGAGTTCGGTCATAGAGGAGATGACTTCATGACCGCAGAAGAGCGTGAGCCGCGAGCTCTCGCCGACCTGTCTCAGGCATCCTGGCGCAAGAGCAGCCTCAGCGGCAACGGTGGAGCCGATTGCGTCGAGGTCGCCTCCGTCCCTGGTCTGGTGGCCGTCCGAGACTCCAAGGATTCCGGTGGCGCCGTGCTCGTCTTCTCGTCGGGTGGCTGGACCGCCTTCCTCGGTCGTCTCAAGGCCGGAGATTTCGGCACACGCCCCTGACCGGGGAGCCGGTCCGAAGCCGCCGTCGGGCGTGGAGGGGAGCCGAATGCCCCCGTTCCATGAGGGCCGGTCGTTCTAGCCTGGGTGGATGTCGATCGGCGGTACGGCGGCGTACGACGGGCTGGCGGGAGTGCCGCCGCTGGTGAGGCGGGCGGTCGAGGTCGCGCGGGAGGCGGGATTCGGGCCGTCCTGTCGTCCCGAGCAGGGGCGGCTGCTGCACGCGCCGGCGGCCGGTGCCGAGGTGATCGGGGAGACCGGGACCGGGTGCGGGGTGGGGCTGGCCTGGCTGGTCTCGGGTGCCCGGCCGGGGACGCGGGTGGTGAGTGTCGAGCGGGACGCGCGGTGGGCGGCGACGGCTGCCCGGATCTTCCACGATCACCCGCGGGTGGTGGTTCTTCACGGTGACTGGCGGGAGATCCACCGGGACGGGCCGTACGACCTGCTCGTGCTCGACGGTGGCGGGCAGGGCAAGGGGGGTGAGCCCCCGGCCGATCCGCACCTGCTGCTCAGGCCGGGAGGGACGCTGGTCGTCGACGACCTGACCCCGGCCCGGCACTGGCCACCGCGGTTCGGCGACGTCGTCGACCGGGCCCGGATGCACTGGCTCGACCACTCCGGGCTGGACGCGGCCGAGCTCAGACTCGCACCCGACCTGGCCACGCTCGTGGCCACCCGTCGTTTCCCCGACGCGTCCGGCGACGGCCCGATCCCGGAGCGGGGGGTCCGCGGGGGTGATCGCCATCCCCCTCGGGGCTGATGTTTCCCGCGTCGTGTTCGCCTAGATTTCCCCCGACGTGATCGTTGGCAGGCGGGCGACGGGCCACGCGGACGGGAACGAGGCGCGGCCGGGGTGGGTTCGCCGGTCCTTGTCCGCGAGGTCGTCGCCCGGATTTCCCCTCGGGAGTGACGTGGCCATGAGCAACCCGGAGTACGCGGCCGACCTCGCCTGGCAGGAGGTGCTGGAGGAGGCGTTGCGGGCCGCCCGGACCGTCGCCGACGACTGGCTCAGGGCGTGCCGCCTGACGGCACTGGTACAGCACGTGGAGGGCACGGCCCGCGGGGAGCTGATGGAGGAGATCCTGCGGACCGTCCGGGCCATCGCCGACGAGGTGAACCGGTCGTTCGCGCTGAGGATGGCGGCCGGGTGGCTGGACACCGCCGGGCTGGAGGAGTCCCTGCGGATCGTCGAGACCCTCACCGACGAGGGGCTCCGGTTGTCCCTGCTGGCCGACATGACCGAGCACCTCACCGGGTCCGCCCGGCGCGAGGCCGTGGAGCGGGTGCTGCGGGCGGCCCGGGACACGACCGACGAGGATCGGCGGGCGCGGTCGCTGGAGTCGGTGGCCGGCCGGCTCGACGATCCCTCCCGGCGGGAGGAGGCCGTACGGATCGCCGAGACCATCACCGACGGAGGCTCCCGGGCGCGGGTGCTGGCGATGATCGCCGAGCACACCGAGGGCGCCACCCGGCAGGAGCTCCTGGACAGTGCGCTGCGGGCCGCGCGGTGCCTCGACGACGCGGGGAGCAGGGTGTACGCGCTGGTCGCGGTGGTCGGAGGGTTGGAGGGGACCGTCCGGGACGAGGTGACGGAGGAAGCGCTGGGGGCCGCCCTGGCCGTCACGGACGACAAGGAGCGGGCCTACGCGCTGCTCTCGGTCGCCGAGAGGTCGGACGGGTCCGCCCGGCGCGAGACGATGGAGCGGGCGCTGGAGGCCGCGCTGGCCGTCGCCGACGACGAGGACCGGTCGTATGCGCTGTTCGTGGTGACCAGGAGGCTGGACGTCCCCGTCCGGGCGGACCTCGCCGGGCGGGTCGGCCCTGCCGTCACCGATCGGGTGAGCCGGGCCGAGGCGCTGGCGGCGCTGGTACGGAACACCGAGGGCGCCGTCCGGGAGGAGATCCTGGAGGAGGCCCTGAACACCACCCGGGTCATCGTCAACACGGCGGCCAGGGGGAAGGCGCTCGCCGCGGTCGCGGAGCACCTGGACGATCCCGCCCACCTGGACAGGGTCTGGTGGGTCGCCCTCACCGCCCTTCTCGACCAGAAGGGCCACGCCAAGGTGCTGACGATGCTGGCGTGGCGGAGCGAGAGCGGGAGCGAGCTCCGCCGGCGGGCGCTGGGGCAGGTCCTGGATTTCGTCGCGTCCCCCGACAACGAGTGGTACCAGCTCAATATGCTCACCGCGGCGGCCGAGTACCTGGAGGACGCGGACCACCTCGAGCGGGCGTTGGGGATCGCCGCGTCCATCACGCACCAGTGGGGCCGGGCGACGGCGCTGGTCGCGGTGGTGAAGCGGCTGCGGGATCCCGCCCGCCTGGAGGAGGCCCTGCGGGCCGCCCGGTCCGTCACCGAGGACAAGAGCCGGGCGATGGCGCTGACGGCGATCGTGGAGCGGCTCCGGGAACCGGAACGGTAGGGGAAAGGGCCGGACGGGTCCGGCCCTTCGAACCTCGGTCCCTCGCCCGCGGGCTGCTTGTGGTCTACTCACGACGTCGCGACTCCGGGACGACCCGTGGCCCTGCGGAGGGGCTGGAGAGGCCCCGGAGTTCGGCATCGGTGAACCCCGTCGATGGCATCGGTCACCGGGCCTGAATCGCCGGCTGCGGCGGATCTTCCGGAAAGGACCATGAGCGCTGACCCGGGTCGTGCGGTGCGGGGTCGAGCGAGGGTCGTGATGTTCGCGACCACCGTGATCATGGGAACCGGTGGATTCGGGCGGACAGTACATGTGTGTGGAAACGACTATGCGTGCCCGGGTGCGCGCCGGAGATCCGGACGCTTTCGCCCGGCTGTTCGACGACTACGCGCGCTCGGTCTACAACCATGCCTTCCGGCTGACCGGTGACTGGTCGACCGCCGAGGACGTGGTTTCCGTTACCTTCCTGGAGGCGTGGCGTCTGCGCGGCAGGGTCGACGTGGACGGCGGCTCGTTACGACCCTGGCTGCTCGGCGTCGCGACCAACGTCGCGCGCAACGTCAACCGTGCAGCCCGGCGACACGAGGGGGCGCTGGCCCGGCTGCCTCCGGGCGGGGCGGTCCCGGACATCGCCGAGGAGGTGGCGAGTCGCGTCGACGACGACGAGTTGCTGGCATCGGTCCGGGTGGCCCTGGACGCGCTGCGCCGCCCGGAGCGGGAAGTGATCGCGCTGTGCGTGTGGGCCGGTCTCGGGTACGCCGAGGCGGCCGAAGCCCTGGGAGTGCCGGTGGGCACGGTCCGATCCCGGCTCTCGCGGGCGAGGAGGCGGTTACGGAAGCTCGCCGTGAATGCGGTGGCAAGGCCGGGAGGCGGAGCGGGAGCACGGACGGAGACGGGGACGGAGATGGAGACGGGGACGGGGACGGGAGGGACATGGGAACCGGGAGCCCGGTCCAGACAGGTAAACGGTGACCGCGAGAACGCGGTCCGGTTCGTTCGGGAGAAGACCCTGTGAATACCGCCACGCCCCAGCCTGACCCCGGTCGGATCGAGGAGCTGGCCCGGCTGCTGCCGGTCCCGGTGGAGCGGGACCTTCCGGTGGACCGCCGCCGGCCGCTCAAGGAGTTCATGATGCAGGAGATCCAACGGGACACCCGGCCCGGGGAGCGGGTACGCCGTCACGCGCTACGGCGTCCGGCGTTCCTCGCCCCCGTCCTGGCCGCCGCCGTGGCGCTGGCGGTGGCCGTGCCGGTTCTCGTCTCCGGGGGAGCCCCGGCCTACGCCGTGGCGCGGAACCCCGACGGCACGATCTCGGTGCGGATCAACGAGATCAGGGATGCCAAGAAGCTGGAGGCCGATCTGAACGCCCTGGGCTTCAAGGCGGTCGTGGATTACGTGCCCCAGGGAAAGCAGTGCGAGGATCCGCGTGGTGACGACCTGCTGCCGTCCGAGAGGTCCTACGGACGCGCCGCCGACAACCCGCTGGTCATCATCGACAGGGGCGGGGTGTCGGAGAAGGGCTTCATCTTCAACCCCGCGGCCCTGGAGGAGGGACAGACGGCGGTGCTGGAGTTCAACATCGGCGATCCCACCGTGCACATATGGGCGCGGATCGCGAACGGGCCGGTGAGGCCGTGCGTCATGGCCGACACCACCGGGTACCCCGTCGGCCCCTCCGAGGTGCCCGGCACGCCGGCCGGGTAGGCCGGGGATGGCCCTCGGCATCGCCGTGAACCCCTGCGGCTCTCGCGGGTGACCCGGGGTTCCAGGTGGCGTACCGCGTCCGTGTCGTGGACGGGCCGTGATCGCGCGGAGGTACGGCATGCGACGACGCCCCCGCCCGGATGACTCCGGGCGGGGGCGTCGCGGTGCCGGGGGCGGTGGTCTCCGGATTCCCTCGGGATCTCCCCTGGGGAACCGGCCGCCCCCGGTCACGGATTAGCGGACGCTACCCCGCCTGCCGTACAGGCTCACCGCCAGGATGACGCCGATGGCCGCGAGAGCGATCTGGATGAGGATCTCGATCCAGTCGATTCCCGACGTACTGGAGACCCCGAGGGCCCTGGCGATCGCGGTGCCGATGAGGGCCGCGACGATACCGATCACGATGGTCAGCCAGATCGGGATGCCCTGCTTGCCGGGCACGACGAGCCGACCCAGGAAACCGATGATGGCACCGATGACGATGGCGGTGATGATGCCGGTGACTGTCATGTTCCACGCTCCCTGTCTGCTCAGCTGCCAGGCGTATGCCCTGGGAAAGAGGAACAACACATCACGGAGTGATCTCAATCGGTAGCGGCCGGTCACGGAAACGTCACGGGGTCGTCCATTCCGTCTTCACATCGGCGTGGCTCCGGGGGGTGATCGCCGACGTCAGGGCGCGATACGGCCGCTGGATACGGGTGCGAAGTGCCGGTATGCGAGGGGAGGCGGAGAGTGAGGGGCACCGGCCGCGCGGGCTCGGCCGCCGGAGGCGTGGCGCGGCCGGGAAGGGCGGGCGATGCAGACGACTTGCACCTTTTGTAGGAGTTTTACTGTGTAATTGTGCTTATGGGAGATATGTCGTAGAAGAGCATTGATCGGGTGGGTAAAGATTCTCGAAAAGTGCAGCGCGGCGACCGGCGTGACCCCTCCAGATCAGGAGGATCGCCTCATGACCGATCCTCACGAGATCAATCCGAGTAAGGCTCTGGAACTCGGCATGGACCGGCACATCCCCCGCCAGGACTTCTTCGACGGGGTCGTCGTCCCGGACGGGATCGCGGCGCTCCCCTCGCCCCGCTTCAGGAACGGGGACGTTCCCGCGCGCGTTCGCGGGCCGGAGGGCGCCGACGGCCGCCACCCGCTCTCCCCCGCGGACCCGTGCGACGAGACCGCGCGGCCACCGAGCCTGTCGCACGTCCTGCTCGACCCTCGGTTCCGGCCGTCCGCGGGCACGTCGGAGCCCACCGGCGAGCACTACGACCTGGTCGTGGTCGGAGCCGGGGTCAGCGGCGTCAGCGCGGCGTACCGGTGGCTGGATCGCGCTCCGGCCGCGCGGATCCTGATCCTGGACGACCACGACGACGTCGGCGGGCACGCCCTGCACGGCGGGCCCCGTCCGGGCGGCGGGAAGGGACCCGCGGGCGCGTACGGCGGGGTGCGGTCCGCCGAGAGGCCGCCTGCCTGGACCCCCGAGGGCAGGGAGCTTCTCGGCAGGCTGGACATCCGTTCCCGCAGGCCCGGCAGGCACGCCGCACCGGCCTCGTCCCCGGACGCGCCGATGCACGACGCCGTCTACTGCGACCGGGAGACGTTCCCCTCCGAGAGGCTGGTCGTGCTCGCCCCCGGTGAGCGGGCCGGGCGGTGGATCACCGAGCTCCCCGTCTCCGCGCAGGCCCGCAGGGACCTGCTGATGCTCTACCTCGACCCGCCCGACTGGTTTCCCGGGCTGTCCGCCGAGGAGAAGCAGCAACGGCTGGCCCGGCTGACCTACGCGGGTTTCCTCAGGGACGTCTGCGGGGTCCATCCGGACGTGCTGACGTTCGTCGCGACCATGCCGGGCGAGCGGTGGGGGTACGGGTCCGACGCCCTGGGCGCGATCGACGCCTGGGGGGACGCCGACGAGTACCGCTACCCCGGGTTCGCCGGGCTGGGGCTCGACAGGTCCGCACCGTCCCGGTACAACTCCCCCACCATGATCAAGGAATGGGGGACGGAGAGGTCGCGCTCCTGCCACTTCCCCGGCGGCAACCAGGCGATCATCCGGACGATGCTCGCACGGATGGTCCCGGGTTTCGCCACCGCCACCGGCGCGGAGGGCATCACCACCGCGACCTTCGACCACACCGCGCTCGACCGGCCGGGGAACCGGGTGCGCGTGCGCCTGTCCAGCCCGGTCGTCTCGGCGGCCAACGACGGCCCCGCCGGTACGGCCGCCTCGGCCACGGTCGGTTACGTCGACGGCCCGCGGGTGAGGACCGTCCGGGCCCAAAACGTGATCATGGCCTGCTGGAACTCCGTGATCCCCCATCTGGTCGGCGACCTGCCGCCCGCGCAACGGGCGGCGCTGCACCGGGCCGTGAAGGTGCCCCTGCTGCGCGCGACGGTCCGGCTCCGCCACCGGCGGCCCTGGAAGGAGCTCGGGATCGGGCACGCCCGTTTCACCGGGGCCTACTGGTGCGCGGCCGGGCTCGCCCCTCCGGGCCGGACCGGCGGCCACCGGGTCGCGGACGGGCCGGACGACCCGGTCACCGTGCACATGGCCGCGGCCCTGGTCACCCCCGGCGTGTCGCCCGCGCGGGGCTCGATCTCGGGGCGGTACGCCCTGATGGGGACGCCGTACCGGTACCTGGAGTACGGCATCCGCGACCAGCTCGCCCGGCTGCTCGGCCCCGCGGGGTTCGACCCGGCCCGCGACATCCAGGCGATCACCGTCGACCGGTGGGGCCAGGGCTACGCGCCCGAGTACGCCACCCCGTGGGACCTGGCCTTCTACCCCGACGGGCACCCGCCCGCGGCCACCGCCCGCCGGACGCACGGCCGGATCGCGATCGCCAACTCCGACTCCGTCCCCACCGCCCGCGCGGACGCGGCCATCACGGCCGCCTACCGCGCGGTCGCGGAGCTTCAGCGCTGAGGTGCGGGACAAGGTGCGGGACGGGGTCCGGTTTCTCCCGCCGGTCTTCTCCGGTCGGCCTTCTCGGAGGGAGTTTCGTTAGCTTTTGTTCCTGTTCATCGCGAACAGGCCAGGTTCCGGCTCGGTGAGGACGTCGCGGCCGGCCAGGCGTTTGAGCGTGGCGCGCACGCCCTCGACATGACGTGGCCGATCTCCGACCGACCTCGCCTTCCACGCTCGTGGCGCACGTGACGACACGCTAGGAGCCGTCACAGGTTTTCCCGACCTGCCAGGTGCACCCTTCGGGCAGCCGGGGTCCCTCGCCGGTCCAGCCGAGTTTTCTGACCACCATCGCATCGGCCATGTCGCCGATGTCCAGGCCGGTGGTCTCAGGCAGTGGCCCGGCCACCAGCGTCGTCGTCCCGAGCACGTCGCCGCTGGACCGATCGATCAACAGCCGCCGTTCCAGCGGATCGTGATCGACTCTGCGTACGATGGCCATGCCGCTTCGCCCTTCGGCATCCCTGGCCTCGTCCACGGTCCGCGCGCCCGGCGACGCGGCCATCATGCGCAGGACGGCCGCCCGCACCGCAGGAGGGGTGGGCGCGTACACGAGTAATCCCTCGCCCAACCCCCACAGCATGTCCTGCTCCGAGGGCCGCTCGACATAGGAACGGCCCGTAGTGGCAGGTTCCTGGCGCTGTACGTCCCGCAGCCGCAGCAACAACTCTGCTCTCAGCCGCTGCGGGTCCTGTGGTAGCGCGAGGAGTTGGGAACGGGTCATCAACACCCCCCCGGCGAGCTCGAAGCGCTCCGGGAAGTGGTGGGACGTCCGGCCACGCCGGCCCTGCACACCTTTGCAGCCCACCGCGAAACCACACAGTGCGGGCGCACCCGCCTCACGCCATTTCCGTTCGTCGGCGGTCGTGGAGGGCCGGGTGTAGAGCGGCGTCGTCTCCACGGCAGGGCCGCGGGGAGTCGCCCAGTAGACCCGGTGGACGCTGTCCTCGATGTTGTACCTCTGCCTGATCGGCCGACCCCACACCAGCGTCTCCAATTCGCTACGCCAGTATTCACGCGGTTGCTCGGCTCGCCGCGCCAACGCGTCCACGACAACGGTGAACCCCGCCGGAGCCGCCGAAGGGCGCAACAGCGAAGGGACGGTCGCGACCGCGCCGAGCACCACCGCGACGGCGGCGGCCGCCAACACCGGCAGCCCCCGGAAACCCCTGCGCGGCCGGACGGCGACAGGAGCGGCGACAGCTTTCAGGCTCTCCGGGGACACGAGTTCCGCACCGGCGGTGAAAGCGTCGCGGAGTCGGTCTTCAACGTTTCGGGTCATCGCTCCTCCTGCAGTTTCGCGGCGAGCACCTTCAGCGCCCGGGATGCCGTTGATTTGACCGTTCCGTGGCTGACCCCCATCACCTGGGCGATCTCCGCTTCTGACAGGTCGAGGTAGAACCGCAGCACCAACACCTCACGCTGGCGTCGCGGCAGAGCACGCACGGCCGAGAACACCTGCCGCCGGGTCTCCCCCAGCAGCGCCGCCGCCTCCGCCGACCAGAAGGGAACCTCGCGGTGACCGCGGAACCGCCCGATGATCACCCTGCGCCGCAGGATCATCCGGCACCCGTTGACCACGGCCGTGCGCAGGTAGGGCAGCACCTGCCCGCGGTCGGCCAATCGGCCCCACCTGCGATACACCGCGGCGAACGCGTCCTGAACCACGTCCTCGGCGCTCTCCTGATCGCCTACCAACAGGAACGCCAGGCGCACAAGCGCAAGGCGGTGGACGAGGAACAACTCGGTCACGACCGTGTCGGCCGAGGCCTCGCCGCCCGGGGAACCGGGTGGCGGATGGACAGTCTCGGATTTCATATCATCTACATGCACAAGCCCCCCA
Source organism: Streptosporangium sp. NPDC050855 (assembly GCF_044456585.1). Taxonomy (NCBI): domain Bacteria; kingdom Bacillati; phylum Actinomycetota; class Actinomycetes; order Streptosporangiales; family Streptosporangiaceae; genus Streptosporangium; species Streptosporangium sp. NPDC050855. The sequence goes on along the minus strand of NZ_JBITFY010000001.1, from coordinate 80,211 downwards.
GGAGGTTGCGTCACGCCGGCGATCGAGTGGGTGCGCTCGGGCAGCATGACGGCGATCCGGTCGGCGAGCTTGGCCCACCGCTGCGGCAGGCGATCGAGGGCGGCCCCGTACTCCTCCCATGCCGAGACCGGCTTGTCGGGATCGAGCCGGCGGTGGATGGTGGTGCGCCCGCGCGTCCGCGCGCCCGGGCCGAGGCGACCCCCGCGATCACCAGTCCGGCCACGTCGACGGCGATGCCCCGCTTGCGGCCCGGCTCTTCTTGCCCGCGTCCGACCCGGTCGTGGTGGCCGGTGCGCCGACCGACGCGTGCACGGCCCGGGTGTCCGAGACCACCGCGGCGGGGTCCTCGCGCCGCCCGGCCTTCTCCCGGACCTGGCAGCGCAGCAGGTCATGGATGGTCTGGTCGGTGCCGTCGTCGGGCCAGGCGGCGAAGTAGGAGTACACCGCGGTGTGCGGCGGCAGGTCATGGGAAGGCACCGCCACTGGCAGCCGGTCCGGGCCTGACCGGCTTCTCGGACCGGCTTCTCAGGCGGGTCGTCTCAGGCGGGTGAACGCCCAGCCCATGTCGGGCTCGACCGCCCAGTGGGTGGCGCGCCGTACCGGTGCCGTGCACAGCAGGGCGGCGAGCCCGACCCCGAAGAGCGCCACGGCCGTCACCCCCGGCACGGTCTGGGCCCAGTCCCCGTAGAACCGCTCGGCGACCTTCACCACCAGGCCGTGCAGGAGATAGGCGTACATGGTGGCCGCTCCGAGGCCCGTGTACAGGGTGCGCCGGGCCGGGGTGACCGCCAGGAAGGCGGCGACGAGGAGCGCGCCCGCGGCCAGGATGCCGAGGCGGATCAGGCTGCCGGTGAGGTCGTCGACGCCGATCGCGTCGTTGGCGTGCCGCCAGCGGATCCACTCGGTCTTCACGTGGGTGTGCAGGACGAACGCCAGCGCCGCCCCGGCGGTGAGCGTGACCGCTCCGGCGACCCGCACCCACCGGCGCCGCAGCCACTCGAAGTGCTCGGGACGCAGCATGAGCCCGAGCACGTAGAACGGGAGCAGGCCGAGGGTGCGGTTCATCGACAGCTCGTCGGGGAGCCTGCTCATGCCCGACAGCAGCGACAGCCCGACCGCCACCACGAGCGGCCACCGGAGCTGCTGCCAGACCGGGGTCGACAGCCGCCACAGGAACAGCGACATCAGGAACCAGGTCAGGTAGTACGGGTCCAGAAGGCTGATGTCGAGCTTGCCGTACAGGACGAGGCGGGGCAGCGAGTACAGCAGCTCGAAGATCACGTACGGCACGGCGAGCGTGCTGATCAGCTTGCGCGCCTTGCCCGACGAGAAGGTGAAGTTCCGCGACAGGTAGCCGCTGAGCACGATGAACAGCGGCATGTGGAACGTGTAGACGTAGAAGTAGGCCGCGTGCGCGACCGGCACGTCCCGCAGGTCCTCGATCAGGTGGCCCGAGACGACGAGGGTGATCGCCAGGAACTTGGCGTTGTCGAAGAAGGGGTCCCTGCCCGCGGCGGGCGGGAGGACGATCCGCAGCGGGGTTGCGACGCTCACAACCCTCGGACCGTAGTCGCGGCCCCCCAACGCCCGGCGAACGGCCGGTGACCTCCGGGCGGCGGCCGTCCGACCGGCGGTGGTCGTCCGGACGGTGGCGGTCAGGGGCGGCCGGTTGCGGTTCTCGGACCGGTCGTGGTCAGGGGCGTCGGTCGCGGTCCCCCGGCCGGTCGTGGTCAGGCGGCCGGTCGTGGTCAGGTGGCCGGTCGTGGTCAGGCGGCGTCAGGCCACGGCGGCGGCGCTGGCCTCCCACAGGGCGCGGGCCAGCTCGGGGTCGCGCATCCCGCGGGGGACGGTGGCCGGGGCGCTCTTGGCGAAGTACCGTCCCGGGTGGGCGGCGCCGTCCGGGTGGGTGGCGAGATGCACCATGGTGCTCGCCCCCTCCTCCACGCTCTGCCCCATGCCGGGCACGTTCTTCACCATCCACATCATGAACGTCGCCGGGGCGAACTCCGTCTTGATCACTCCGGGGTGGAAGCAGGTCGCGGTGACCCCGGTGCCCTCCAGGCGCCGGGCCAGCTCGACCGTGAAGAGGGCACCGGCCTGCTTGGAGTCGCCGTACTGGAGCCAGCCGCTCCAGTGGCGCCGGTCGCGGTTCAGGTCGGAGGGGTCCAGCCGCCCGGTCTTGGCGGCCCGGGAGGTGGTGGTGATCACCCGGCTCCCGATGCGGTCGAGCAGCAGGTTCGTCAGCAGGAACGGGGCCAGGTGGTTGACCTGCATCATCGTCTCGTGACCGTCCGCGGTGCGGGTGCGCTCGGTGGTCATCACGCCCGCGTTGTTGACCAGGACGTCGATCCGCTCGTAGCGGGAGCGCAGCTTCGCGGCCAGCTCGCGCACGTCGTCCAGGCGGGTGTGATCACAGGTGAAGGTGTCCGGGGCCGCCCCGCAGGCCGCCCGCACCCTCTCCGCCACCCGAGCCGTCTTGCCGGGATTACGGCCGACCAGAACGACCCGCTGCCCCCGCCTGGCGAGCTCGACCGCGGCCGCCTCACCGATTCCGGCACTAGCCCCTGTAATCACACTAATCATCAGATCCTCCCCTGCGCAGAAACCTTATTCGGTGCTAGTCTCCTGTGCGATCTTCCGGAGGCGTATCCATCCCTAAAGCGGCACGAGCCTCCACACGCTCAGAGGTTGGGACGAGTGGACATGGGCTCAAGAAACCGCTCGATTCGGTTCAAGATTTTCCTGCTGCTGCTCCTGCCGCTGCTCTCGCTGAGCGCGCTGTGGGGATTCGCCCTCAACCTGACCATCGGTGACGGCATCTCCCTGCTGAGGGCCAACAGCCTCTACCAGACGGTGGGCCTCACCTCGACCGACCTCGGCCTCCAGCTGCAGGCCGAGCGGACGCAGTCGTCGGTGGCGATCAGCTCCCGGGTCCTCACCAGCGGGATGGGCGAGCAGCGCGCCCGTACCGACAGCTCGGTGGAGGCGTTCAGGAAGGCCGCCGTCACCGATGATTCCGACAGCCCGGAACTGCGCAGCTCGCTGAACGAGCTGCTCCGCCAGCTCGACAGGTTGCCGAGCATCCGCTCCGGCGTCGACAGCGGCCAGCACTCGCGGCTGAACGTGCTGTCGAACTACAACCAGATCCTCGACTCGGTCTTCCTGGTGTACCACCAGATGACCGCGGTGCCCGACCTGTCGATCTTCCAGCAGGCCTCGGCCATGCACGGGATGGGCAACGCCCGCGAGATGATCGCCCGGGAGAACGCCCTGGTCAGCGGGGCACTGATCGACTACCGGATGACGCAGGAGGAGCGCAAGGCCTTCGGCGAGTACGTCAACACCCGGCGCTTCCTGCACAACCGCGGGGTGGCCTCGCTCGACCCCGAGCTGGGCAAGGCCTACCGCGACACGTTCCGCTCCTCGGCCTTCGACAGGTTCGCCGACCTGGAGAGGGCCATCGCCGGGGCGACCGGCGACCGGCTGGCCCCGGAGGCCGCCACCTGGAAGGCGACCACGAACGAGGTCTCGACCTGGCTCGACCGGGTCAACCTCGCCTCCGCCAAGCTGCTGGCGGAACGCGCGCAGGGGGTGGCCACCGACATCCTGATCCGGATCGTGATCGCCGGTGGCGTCGGCCTGATCGCGGTGGTCGCGTCGATCATCATCTCGGTCCGGTTCGGCCGCCGCCTGGCCTCCGAGCTGGCCGGGCTCCGCTCGGCCGCCCTGGACCTGGCGGACGTGCGGCTCCCCCGGGTCGTGGAGCGCCTGCGCCGCGGCGAGGAGGTCGACGTGCGGGCCGAGGCGCCGCCGATCCAGGCGGGCGGCTCGACCGAGGTGCGCGACGTGGCCCACGCCTTCGGCTCGGTGCAGCACACCGCCGTCGAGGCCGCGGTCGGCCAGGCCAACCTGCGACGCGGCGTCAGCCAGGTCTTCGTGAACCTGGCCCGGCGCAAGCAGAGCCTGCTCCACCGCCAGCTCACCCTGCTCGACAGCATGCAGCGCCGGGCGACCGACCCCGACAGCCTGCACGACCTGTTCCGCCTGGACCACCTGACCACCCGCATGCGGCGGCACGCCGAAAGCCTGATCATCCTGTCCGGCGCGGCGCCCGGCCGGTCGTGGCGCAGGCCGGTGCCGGTGATCGACGTGCTGCGGGCCGCGATCGCCGAGGTCGAGGACTACACCCGGGTCAACGTGCTGCCGGTGGCCGACGTCTCGCTCGACGGCACCGCGGTCGCCGACATCACCCACCTGGTGGCCGAGCTGATCGAGAACGCCACGATCTACTCGCCGCCGCAGACCACGGTGACCGTCCGCGGCGACGTGGTGGCCAACGGGTTCGCCGTCGAGGTGGAGGACCGCGGCCTGGGCCTCACCTCCGCCGAGTACGAGGCGATCAACCAGCGGCTGGCCGACCCGCCGGAGTTCGACCTGGCCGACAGCGACCGGCTGGGCCTGTTCGTGGTGGGCCAGCTCGCCTCCCGGCACGGCGTCCAGGTCATCCTGCGCGGCTCGCCGTTCGGCGGCACCACGGCGATCGTGCTCATCCCCCGGGCCGTGATGGCCCAGCAGGACACGCCGCTCACCCTCACCGCGCAGCGGACCTCCTACACCGCCGAGCACGTGACCGGGCGCCCGGGAGGATCGTTCGAGCCCACCTCGCGGGAGGCTCTCCCGGCCCTGCCGGGCGGTCTGCCCAACGGCAACGGCCTGCCGAACGGCAACGGTAACGGCCGGCCCCACGGCAACGGGCAGCCGGACGGTACCGGTCTTCCGCGCAGGACGCGGAGCGCCCCGGCGGCCCAGCCGGCGGCGGCCCCCTCCCTGAGCGTCGTCAGCGACCTGCCGCACCGTCCCCCGTCCCCGGACCTCCAGCAACGGCGCGGCCCGGACGCCGGACGCGAGACGGTCTGGGGGACGCCCTCCGCTCCAGCCGCCCCCTCGCACGCCCCCTCCCACCGGGCGCCCTCCACCGCCGACGCGCTCCTCGCCGGGGCGGCGCCCCCGGAAACGTCCTCGGGGACGTCTTCGGGGACGTCTTCGGGGACGCGGCAGGCTCCCCCGGCGGCGTCGCCCGAGGCACGGCCGCACGCCACCGGTGCGAAGGGCTGCCCGGCGGCGAACCCGTCGGCCGTGCGGCCCCCCGCCGGGCCGGGCGGCCTGCCCCGCCGGGTACGCCAGGCGAACCTGGCCCCCCAGCTCCGCCAGGAGGGCGAGGCGCCCCCCGAGCCGGAGCCGAGGACGGAACCGGGCGAGGAACGTTCGCCCGAGGAGATCCGCGCGATCTTCTCCGCCTTCCAGGCGGGCGCCCGGCGCGGTCGCGAGGAGCGGAACAATGAATCGCCAGATCACACGACAGGTGACAAGGGGGAAAATTGACCAACACCGGCGAGTTGAACTGGCTCCTCGACGACCTGATCGGCAGGGTGGGCGCGGTGCGCCAGGCGGTGATCCTCTCCACCGACGGCCTGGCCGTCGGCTTCTCGAAGGGGCTCAGCCGCGAGGACGCCGAGCATCTGTCCGCGGTCGCCGCCGGGTTCCAGAGCCTGGCGCGCGGGGCGGGACGCCACTTCGGCGGCGGCGAGGTGCGCCAGACCATCGTGGAGATGGAGTCGGCGTTCCTGTTCGTCACCGCCGCCGGTAAGGGCACCTGCCTGGCCGTGCTGAGCAGCTCCGACGCCGACGTCGGCCACGTCGCCTACGAGATGGCGATGCTGGTCAAGCGGGTCGGCCAGCACATCTCCGCCAATCCACGCCAGGGTCTGTCGTGAGCGTCAGATCCTGCGGGCGCGCCCCCCGCGGACCGCTGGTCCCCTCCTGTCGATGCCGGAGGCCCGGATGACGCACTGGATGGACGAGGAGGCCGGACCCGTCGTCCGGCCGTACGCGCTCATCGGGGGTCGCACCCGCTCCTCCGGCGACACTCTGGACCTGGTCGCGATGGTCAGCTCGACCCGCACCCCTCCGTCCGGGGGTTTCGTCCCCGGGCCGGAACAGGAACGCATTCTCGCCATGGTCACCACCCCCACCTCGGTCGCCGACGTCGCCTCCGACCTGAACCTGCCGCTCGGCGTGGTCAAGGTCCTCCTCGGCGACCTGAAGGACCACAAGCTCATCTCGATCGGGCGCGCCTCCGCGAGCGAGCGCATTCTCAAGGAAGTGATCAATGGACTTCGGGCCCTCTGACGAACCCGTCGCCCTCAAGATTCTCATCGCGGGTGGCTTCGGGGTGGGCAAGACCACGCTCGTGGGCGCCATCAGTGAGATCCGCCCGTTGCGCACCGAGGAGGTGCTCTCCGACCGCGGTATCGGCATCGACGACGTCGACGGCGTCGAGGGCAAGACCACCACCACGGTCGCGATGGACTTCGGCCGCATCACGATCAGGGAGGGCCTGGTCGTCTACCTGTTCGGCACGCCCGGCCAGGAGCGGTTCTGGTTCATGTGGGACGAGCTCTCCTACGGCGCGCTGGGCGCCGTGGTGCTGGCGGACACCCGGCGGCTGACCGACTGCTTCCCGTCCATCGACTACTTCGAGCAGCGTGGCACGCCGTTCATCGTGGCCGTCAACTGCTTCGACGGCGCCGACCGGCACGAGGCCGAGGACGTCCGGGTCGCCCTGGACCTCGACGCGGACGTGCCGGTGCTTTTGTGCGACGTGCGACGCCGGGTCTCGGCGAAGACGGTCCTGGTGACGCTGGTGGAGCACTCGCTGAAGGTGCTGACGGCCAGCCAGAGCTGAGGCGGGCCGGAGCCGAGGGGGCCGGAGGGGCCGTCAGGCGGCCGGGTCCGCCGGTGGACGGCCGGGGCCGCGGCGCCGGGGCCGACGCGGGCCCCGGAACCGGCGGTCGTCACCGGGGCCCGCCGGGGTCCGCTGGGGGTCCGCTGGGGGTCCGCCGGGGTCACAGCGCCCGCAAGCCGCTGATCAGCTCCTTCAGCAGGCTGTCCGCGGGCACCGAGGCGGCCGGGATCGGCGACCGTACCAGGATGAGTCCCTGGTCGAGCAGGTCGCCCAGCAGGACCTTGACCACGCCGATCGGCAGTCCCGCGTCCGAGGCGATCTCCACGATCGGCCGGGCCCGCCTGACCAGGCCGAGCAGCCTGCGGTGCTGCAGTCCCAGGTTCGCCGCGGCCGGGATCGGCGCCCCGGTCGCCACCGCCATCGAGAGCAGGTCGAGCGAGGAGGAGGACGTCCTGGTGCGTCCCCCGGTCATCGCGTAGGGACGGACGACGGGACCGGCCTCCTCGTCGATCCACTCCACGTCGTCGGTCACTGCCCGGCCACCCGGGGTCCGGTGGCCAGGTGCTGGCCGACACGGGTGACCAGGCGTGCCATCTCGTACGCGATGAGGCCCACGTCGGCGGCGCCGGTGGTCATGACCGACAGGCAGCTCCCCTGCCCGGCCGGGGTGACGAAGAGGAAGGCGGAGTCCATCTCCACCATCGTCTGCCGTACCGTCCCGCCGCCGAACTGCAGGCTGGTGCCCTTGGCGAGGCTCTGGAACCCGGAGGCCACCGCCGACAGGTGGTCGGCGTCCTCCTTGGACAGCCCTCGGGACGAGGCCATCATCAGCCCGTCGTTGGACAGGATCAGCGCGTGCGAGACGTCCGCGACGCTCGTGACGAAGTCGTCCAGAAGCCAATACAGCTCACCCGGCACGTGATCGAACCCCTTCCCCTGTGATGATCTCGTTGACCGCCGGCCCCCACCGGCCCGATGACCCCGGTTCCGCCGGCCCGTCCTCGCGGTCACCCGCGTGGTCCCGGCTCACCGCGTGCCACCCGTGTCCTCCTCCTCGGCCCGGCCACGCCGCCAGCCGGACTGCAGGGCGCTCATCAGCGCCCGGGCCTCCTCCGGGGAGCGCTGCTGCTCCTCGGCCCCGGCCCCGGACGGGCCGCCGGGGTCGGGCCGGGGCGGCAGGTTCGCCCGCCGCACCCTGCGGGGCAGGTCCCCGTCGGTGCGCCGCGCCGGCCTCCACAGGTCCGCGGGGATCGGCACCGCGGGCTCCCCGGCGTCCGCGGGCGCGTCCGTCCGGTCCGGTTCGCCGGTCCGCGCGGACTCCGCGAGCTCCGCGGGTTCCGTGAGCTCCGCGAGCTCCGCGAGCTCCGCGGGTTCCGTGAGCTCCGCGGGTTCCGCGAGCTTCGAGCGCTCCGGGAAGTCCGGGGAGTCCGTGGGGTCCGTGGGGTCCATGGGGTCCGCCGCCCGGACGGGCCGTCTCGTGAGCTCCGCCGGTTCCGTTCCCCGGGCGGAGCTCACGGAGCTCGCGGGCTCCACCGGGCCGGTGCGGGTGGGCAGGACGGTGAGCAGCGGCGGCTCCAGCGGCGGATCGACGGGCTCGGGGTCGCCGAGCAGCTCGGCGGGGAGCAGGACGACCGCCCCGGTCCCGCCGTACGGCGAGGCGCGCAGCCTCACCTCGACGCCGTACCTGGCGGCCAGCAACCCGACCACGGCGAAACCCAGCCGGTCGGTCTGGGCCGGGTCGAACTCCGGCGGGCTGGCCAGGCGCTCGTTGATCGCGTCGCGTTCGCCCGCGGTCAGCCCGAGTCCCCTGTCCTCGATCTCGACGGCGAAGCCCTGGCCCACGGGCTCGCCGCGGACCGAGACCTGGCTCTCCGGCGGGGAGAAGACCGTGGCGTTCTCCAGGATCTCGGCGAACAGGTGCATCATGTCGGCGACGGCGTTGCCGACCAGGGTGGTGCCGCCCATGGGGTAGATCCGTACCCGGGTGTAGTCCTCGACCTGGGCGGCCGACCCGCGCAGTACGTCCTCCATCGGCACCGGCGAGCGCCACCTGCGGCCCGCCGCCCCTCCGGACAGGATCACCAGGCCCTCGGCGTGGCGGCGCATCCGGGTGGTGAGGTGGTCGAGCCGGAAGAGGTTCTCCAGCGCCTCGGGGTCCTCGGCCCGCTGCTGCATGCCGTCGAGCAGCTTGAGCTGGCGCTGCAGCAGCGACTGGCTCCGCCGGGCCAGGTTGCGGAACGCCTGGGAGACGCCCTCGCGCAGCCTGGCCTGTTCCACCGCGGCCTCGACCGCGCTGCGCTGGACGCTGTCGAACGCGGCGGCGACGTCGTGGATCTCGGAGGTGCTGCCCACCGGTCTCAGCGGCGGCGCCTCGGCGGCCACGTCCACCTTCTCGCCGCGGCGCAGCCCGCTCATCACCCGGGGGAGCCGGGTCCCGGCCAGTTCCGCGGCGGCCCGGCGCACGGCGGCCAGCTCCCGGGTGACGCCGCTGCCGATCCGGTAGGAGACCAGGAGCGACGCGACGACCGCGGCGAGGCCGATCAGCCCCACCACTCCGGCGCGGACGAAGACGCCCGCGGCCGCGGGCGCGGCCCGCTCGACGAGCTCGGGGGCCACGGCCGCCAGGGACCGCTGGTAGGCGGCGTCCAGCGCGTCACCGGCGAGGCGCCAGTCGGCGGACGGCACGCGGGCGCCGGACAGCAGCCGGTTCTCCAGGGCGGTGAAGCGGGCGTACGTAGAGGAGGCGACCATGTCCGAGAAGGGGGCGCGCAGCGCGGGGTCGAGCTCCGGCATCGCCTGTTCCATCAGGAAGACCCGGTTGGCGGCGAGCCGGTTGAACAGCCGGGCCTCGGTCTCCGTCATCGGCCCCTTGAGCGCCATCGCACCGGCCGCCAGTGCCCGCTCGCGGCTGAGCAGGTCCATGGCCTGGGTCATCATCGTGACGCCGCGGGACTGGCGGTAGAGCGGGAGGTCGTTGTTGAGGCTCAGGGTGTTGAAGAGCCTGCGCAGCGCGTCCGGCAGGCGGGCGAACTCCTCGGAGAGCCCCACCGGGCCGATCCGCCCGTCGTCGATCCTGGCGCGGACCGCGTCGATCGCCTCCACCTGCCTCATCAGCTCGGCGTGGCGCGTCCGCATCTCCTCGGACATCTTCGAGCGTGCCGCCTCCCCGGCGGTCTCGCGCCGGAAGCGGTCCCGCGCCTGGTCGGTGACGGCGCGCTGTCCCACCATGGTGGCGTGGTCGGCGTCGGAGCGGGTGGCCAGGAACTCGGCCGACAGGATGTGCTCGCGCTGGACCGCGGTGCCCAGCTCACCGGCGGGCTTGCCGACGGACTCGTACAGCGTCCCGACGGAGAGCAGGCTCACCGAGTCGCCGACCGTGGTGATCGTCGCGAAGCTCCAGATCGCCACCAGCGAGGTCAGCGGGATGACCAGCAACACCGAGATCTTGAACCGGATGGATGTGCTCGATGCCATGTCACCTCAGCGGCTCGCTCTCGGATCGCCGGGGTGGGCCCCGGTCGGTCTCTAGATCGCCGACGAGAATAGCACTGGCGGCTTCTCCTATTTGTAGCCCATTTGTGACATGTCATGAAATAGGTACGGGAGGGGGAAAAGTCAGCTCAGGACGGCGTGCGACGCCGGGGCGGTGTTCCGCACCAGGCTCAGCCGGGCCAGCGTGACGGCCTGCACGCCGGTCAGCGCGGCCCCGGTCCCGACGAGGCTCCACTCGACGAGGCCGATGAGCACCCCGTGACCGGGAAGCGCCACGTAGGTGAGGGCCAGCAGGCCGAATCCACCGGCCAGTGCCAGCCACTCCACCACCCTGGCCACCGGCCGCCACCGCTCGTCGGCGTTGAACCGCGCCGCCATCAGGCCGCCCGCGGCGGGCATCGCGACGAACGCGGCGACCGCCACGAGGTGGTGCGCGTCGGCGATGCCCTCCATGGCGGTCGCGGGCAGGACGGCGGGCAGCGCCGCGACGAGGACCAGGCCCGCGCCCCAGACCAGCGTCAGCCGCTCGGCGAGCAGGCCCACCTGCGCCTTCGCCGCCCGCAGACCGGCCACCACGGCGAGGGCGGCGATCCCGAGCGACACCAGCGCGAACCCCGTCGCCCCGCCACTGTCCAGCGCGACGTACCGGCTGACCGTCAGGTCCAGCGGGCCGGCGTACGGGACCGGGGAGATCTGCGCCACGACGGCGGCCGCGGCGGCCATCACCAGTCCGGCGCATGCGATCAGGGGGTAGAGCCTCTTCGACGCGAGCATGGACCAAGACTGTCCGCCCGAGGGGGTCTCAGACATCCGGCGGCGTCCCTGACGCGACCCTGAGCCACCCCTGAGACGGCCCGGGATCGGCCGGTTCGATGTGGTGCCTCGAGTGGGAGGTTCCGGCCACCGAGGGATTCATCGTGGCGGATCGTCCCGTTCGGGGCTCTGTTCCGCTCGCCGGGGAGGGGTGCCCGCTCCGGGGTCCGGCGGGTGCGGAGGGTCCGGAGCGGGCGGGGGTTCGGGGCGGACGGGATTCGGGTGGATCGGGGTTCAGGGTGGATCCGGGTTCGGGTGGATCGGGATTCGGGTGGATCCGGATCCGAATTCGGGGTGGGTCGGGGTTCAGGGTGGAGGTTCGGGGGTGGGGGTGGTGTGCGGGTCCGTCGCCGGGGGCGCGGCCCGTTCAGCGCAGGGCGCGGGCCTCGGCGTAGCGGGCCCGGACCTGCGGGACGGGATCGGCCTCGTAGTGCTCGGCCCCACCCGCCTCCCACGCCGGGGGCTCGTCCCCGCCGAGCAGCCAGGCGGCCTGCCGTGCCGCGCCGTCGGCCACGTACTCCCCGGGTTCGGGGACGACCACCGGTCGCCCGAAGACGGCCGGGGCGATCCGCCGTACCGCCTCCGACCGGGCGCCGCCACCGATGAGCAGCACCCTCGCCGGGTCCAGCCCGAGGGCGTCGAAGGCGTCGGCGAGGTGGCAGAGCAGGCCCTCGACCGCCGCCCTGGCGAGGTGTTCCGGGGTGGAGGTGGCCAGCGTCAGGCCGTGCAGCGAGCCGGTGGCGGTGGGCAGGTTCGGGGTGCGCTCGCCCTCCAGGTACGGCACGTACACCAGACCGCCCGCGCCCGGCGGCGCCGACAGGGCCAGCCGGTCCAGGGCGTCCAGGCCGACCCCGAGCATCCGCGCGGTGGCGTCGAGGACCCTGGCCGCGTTGAGCGTGGCCACCAGCGGCAGGAACCGGCCGGTGGCGTCCGCGAAACCGGCCACCGAACCGCTCGGGTCCGCGCTCGGGCCCTCGGCGACCGCGAAGGCCGTCCCGGAGGTGCCGATCGAGACCACCACGTCGCCGGGGAGCGCGCCGACCCCGAGCGCCGCGGCCATGTTGTCGCCCGTCCCCGGGGCGAGCCGCACCGTTCCGCCGGCCGGTATCCCCGAGGCGGGCCGCACCTGTCCCGCGGACTCGCGGGGGCCCAGCACGGCCGGGAGCCCGGGCGTCGCGCCGAAGGCCGTCCGGAGCAGGTCCGTCCGGTAGTCGCCGGTCGCGGGCGACCAGTAGCCCGTGCCCGAGGCGTCCCCCCTGTCGGTGACGAACTCGCCGCCCAGCCGCCAGGTGAGCCAGTCGTGCGGCAGGCAGACGCGCTCGGTGCGTCGGGCCGAGTCCGGCTCGTGCTCGGCCAGCCAGCGGAGCTTGGTCACGGTGAACGAGGCGACCGGCACGCTGCCCACCGCCTCGGCCCACCGCTGCGGACCGCCCAGCTCGTCGATCAGGTCGGCGGCGGCCCCTGCGGAACGGGTGTCGTTCCACAGCAGCGCCTTCCTGACCACCTGGCCGTCGGCGTCCAGGCAGACCATGCCGTGCTGCTGGGCGCCGATGCTCATCGCCTCGACGCCCTCCAGCCCGCCCGCCCGCTCCAGCGCCTCCCGCAGCGCCTCCCACCAGGCGGCCGGGTCCACCTCGGTGCCGTCGGGATGGGCCGCGCGTCCCTGCCGGACCAGGGCGCCGGTACGAGCGTCCCTGATCACCACCTTGCAGCTCTGGGTCGAGGAGTCGACCCCGGCCACCAGCGTCATCCGCGGACCCCGAGGAGGTGCTCGATGGCGAGCTGGTTCAGGCGGCTGAAGTGGAAGCCGCGCGCGGCCACCGCCTCCAGGTCGAAGTCGTCGCGCTCCAGGTCCGCGAGCGTCTCACCGGGGGCGAGCGTGGGCTCGGACAGCTCGGCGACCTTGCTCGCGGCCAGCGCCTCGGCGACCTCGGGGTCCGCGCGGAACGCCTTCACCTTCTCCTTGAGGATCAGGTACGTGCGCATGTTGGCCGCGGCCGAGACCCAGACGTCCTCGGCGTCCTCGGTGCGCAGCGGCTTGTAGTCGAAGTGCCGGGGGCCGTCGTAGCCGCCGTTCTCCAGCAGGTCCACCAGGAAGAAGGAGTTCTTGATGTCACCGTGGCCGAAGATGAGGTCCTGGTCGAACTTGGGGCCGTGCTGGCCGTTGAGGTCGATGTGGAAGAGCTTGCCGTGCCACAGGGCCTGGGCGATGCCGTGCGCGAAGTTGAGCCCGGCCATCTCCTCGTGGCCCACCTCGGGGTTGAGGCCGACGCGCTCGGGGTGCTCCAGCTCGTTGATGAACGCCAGGGCGTGGCCGACGGTCGGGAGCAGGATGTCGCCCCGGGGCTCGTTCGGCTTGGGCTCCAGCGCGAACCGGATGTCGTAGCCCTTCTCGATCACGTACGAGGTGAGCGCGTCCATACCCTCCTTGTAGCGGCTGAGCGCGGCGCGGACGTCCTTGGCGGCCCCGGACTCCGAGCCCTCGCGCCCGCCCCAGCAGACGTAGGTGGTCGCGCCGAGCTCGGCGGCGAGGTCGATGTTGCGGATGACCTTGCGCAGCGCGTACCGGCGGACCTCGCGGTCGTTGCTGGTGAACCCGCCGTCCTTGAAGACCGGGTGGGTGAACAGGTTCGTGGTGGCCATCGGGACCTTCATCCCGGTCTCGGCCAGCGCCTTCTTGAAGGCGGCGATCGCCTTGTCCCGGTCGGGCTCGACGGCGAGCAGGTCGTCGTCGTGGAAGGTGACGCCGTAGGCGCCGAGCTCGGCGAGGCGGTGGACGGTCTCCACCGGGTCCAGCGCCGCCCGGGAGGCGTCGCCGAACTGGTCGCGGGCCTGCCAGCCGACGGTCCACAGCCCGAAGGTGAAGCGGTCCTCGGGCGTGGGGGTATAGGCGCTCATCTGTGTTTCCTCCGAATTAATCCACGTTATGGACTTAATATGTATCGAGGTGGTGGCATCGTCAAGAGGTGGTTGTTCCATGACACAGGCCCTGCGCCACGACTCGATGCGCGCCCGCAACCTCGGCGTGGTCCTCGGCGAGGTCCGGAAAAGCGGCCCCATCAGCCGCGCGGCGCTCGCCGAGATCACCGGACTGACCAAGACGACGGTCTCGAAGATGGTCGGCGACCTGATCGCGGCGGGCATGGTCACCGAGTCCGGCGCGGTCAGGGACGGCGAGCGGGGACGGCCCGGCACCGCCGTCGAGCTCAGCGGTGGGCGGGTCGCCGCGCTCGGCCTGGAGATCAACGTCGACTACCTGTCGGCCTGCGTCGTCGACCTGACGCTCAGGGTGCGGACGAGATGTGCACAGGCTGTGGACAACCGTACCGCCTCCCCTGTGGAAACCATGTCTCACCTGCAGAAACTTGCCCAGAAAGCTGTGGACGAAGCTCAGGCGCAGGGGCTCTTCATCGCCGGTACGACCGTCGCCGTCCCCGGTCCCGTGGACGGCGGCCTGGTCCACGCCGCCCCCAACCTCGGCTGGCACGACGTCCGCGTCCCCGACCTGCTGGACCTTCCCGCCGAGGTGGACAACGAGGCCAACCTCGCCGCCCTGGGCGAGCTCTGGTTCGGCTCGGCCCCCGAGGACTTCCTGCACGTGTCCGGGGAGATCGGCATCGGCGCGGGCCTGGTCGTCGACGGGGCCCTGTTCCGCGGCGCCCGCGGCCTGGCCGGGGAGCTGGGACACGTGGTCGTCACCCCCGACGGACCCGCCTGCCGCTGCGGCGGCCGGGGCTGCCTGGAGCAGTACGCCGGACAGGATGCGCTGCTGCGGGCCGCCGGGCTCGGCGGGGCGCCCGGCGGGGTGCCGGGCGGGGTGCCGGAACTGCTGGAGCGCCTGCGCGCGGGCGAGCCGCGCCCGCTGGAGGCCTGTGAACGCGCCGGCCAGGCACTCGGCGTCGCCCTGACCTCCGCGGTGCACCTGATGGACCCCGGGACCATCGTGCTGGGCGGGGTCTTCGCCCCGCTGTTCGAGTGGATCGCGGAACCGGCGCGCCGGACGATGACCGCCCGGCTGTCCTCGATGCGGCACACCGTCCCCGAGCTGACCGTCTCACGCCTGGGCGGCGACGCGGCGACACTGGGGGCGGCGGGGCGGGTGATTCACCGGGTGATCGCCGATCCGTATCTATGGCGACGCAGTGTTTATGGCGACGCTGGCGCGTCGCGGTGAGGCGTGTTTATGGCGACGCTTCGCGTCGCGGTGAGGCGTGTTTATGGCGACGCTTCGCGTCGCGGTGAGGCCGCTTGGATCCGGCTCCTTCCCTCGTCGCTCATCCGCTTCGCTCCTTCGCTCCTCGGTCCAGTCGCCGGCGCGGCCTCACGAGAGTCCCTGGGAAGGGGGACGAGGCATGAGGGGCCCGGTGGCGAGGTGCTGGGGCGGGGTCAGGGGGTCAGGCGGCGTTGCAGGACCATGCCGGGCCAGGCGCCCACGAAGAACGGCATCGACCGGGTGAAGCCGCACCGCTCGTAGTAGGTGACCAGGCGGCCGTCGTCACCGGCGTAGCAGTCGACGCGCAGAAGCCTCACTCCGCGCCGGACGGCCTCTTCGGCCGACCAGTCGAGCAGGGCCCGTCCCACCCCGCGGCCGGAGAAGCGCTGGTCGATCACCAGCGCCCGCACGTACAGCTCGGGCTCGGGCACCGGCGCGACGTACGGGTTCGGCGGCCCCACCACGACGCAGCCCGCGGGCTCGTCGTCGAGCTCGGCGATGCGCATCCCGTCGCCCGCCGCCCACTGCCGGACCTGCTCGATCCGCTGGGGGTCGCCGCTGAACGGCAGGCTGCCCCACTGCCCGGTGCGACCCCGGCTGACCAGGAACGCCACCGCGCTGTCGAACATCGCGAGCACGGCTTCGACGTCGCGGGGCCCGCCGTCACGGATCATCACCTGACCAGGCTACGGGGAGGACGCCCTGGGAGGGAGGGGGTCGCGGTGAGGGAGGCGTCAGGGGCGGCCGTGGCCGGGGTGGCCGGGGGCGGCGTCGGGGGTGTCGGGGGTGTCGGGGGCATTGAGGGCGTCGGGGGCGGGGCCGGGAAGGAGGGCGGCGCAGAGGGCGGTCAGGTGGCGGAGCTGCTCGGGGTCGAGGCGGTCGAGGAAGGTCTGCCGTACCGCCTCGACGTGGCCGGGGGCGGCGGCGGCGAGGGCCGCGAACCCCTCGTCCGTGAGGACGGCCCAGCTGACGCGCCTGTCGGCCGCGCAGGGTTCGCGGCGGACCCAGCCGCGTTCCTCCAGCCGTTTCACCGCGTGTGACAGGCGGCTCTGGGAGGCGTTGACCTCCGTGGCCAGCTCGCTCATCCGCATCGTGCGGCCGGGCGCCTCCGACAGCTTCACCAGCACCGCGTAGTAGGCGTGCGGCATGCCGGAGTCGCGTTGCAGCTGCCGGTCCAGCTCCTCCTGGACGAGCTGCGAGGCGGTCAGGAACGTACGCCAGGCACGTTGCTCGTCATCGTCCAGCCATCGCGTCACGCCCACAGCTTACTTGAGCTCTCAACAAAGTGGGGTACGATACTTGAGAGTTCAAGTTTCAGGAGGAACCATGCCGGTCCAGCGGCTCAACCACGCCGTCCTGTTCGTCCGTGACGTGGAGCGGAGCGTCGCCTTCTACCGGGACGCCCTCGGCTTCACGGTGGTCATGGGCACGCCACGGGCCGCGTTCCTACAGGCGTCGGGATCCACCAACGACCACGACCTCGGCCTGTTCGAGGTGGGCGCGCAGGCCGGCCCCTCGGGCGCGGGGCGCTCGACCGTCGGGCTCTACCACCTCGCCTGGGAGGTGGACACCCTGGAGGAACTGGAGCGGATCGCCCTCAGACTCGGCGAGCTCGACGCCCTCGTCGGAGCCTCCGACCACTCCACCACCAAGGCGCTGTACGCCAAGGACCCCGACGGGCTGGAGTTCGAGGTCTCCTGGCTGGTCCCCGCCGACCTGCTGACCGAGGAGGCGCTGAACGGACGCTCCACCGTCAGGCCCCTGGACATCGCCCGGGAGAAGGAGCGCTACGGCGCCCGGACCCGTGGCGGCGTCGGCGTCTCGATCCCCGCCTGAGCAGTGCGCCTGGACCGAAACGTCCGGAAATGAGGTGACCCGGCGGAGGCCTCCCCAGCCCTCCGCCGGATCACGGACTCTCCCGACGTGCCCAGCCAGATGGGAGATACTCGCGGTCCCCGTATTTTTTACCTATCCATAATCCGGCCGCCGGTGTCAAAGCCGGTCGAACCACTCGCGTACCGCGTCGACACCCCCGGCTCCGAGGGCGACCATCAGCGCGCATCGCGCCTTCTGGGGCGCCAGCCCGCGGGCGCCGATCGCCCCAACCGTGGCGGCGAGCCCCTGCAGGGGACCGGCCTCGCCCAGCGCGCCCCGGCCGGTACGGCAGCGCGACGCGACGACCACCGGGATCCCCCACTCCGTCAGCTCCGCGATCGCCGAGAGGAGACCGACCGGCACGTTGCCCGTCCCGGTCCCCTCCAGCACGACGCCCTGGGCCCCGGCGTCCACGGCCGCGCCGAGCAGGCCGGGCTCGATCCCCGGGTAGGTCTTGATCAGGGCGACGTCCGAGGCCGGATCCCCTCCGAACGCCGGTGGCCGGGGCGGGGGCGGGGCCTGCGTCTCCACCCGCCCGCCCGACACGCGGCCCAGCGGCGGGAAGGGCGCCGAGGAGAACCCCGCGACGCTCGTGGCGTCGGTCATGCTCACCCAGCGGGCGGCATGGATCTCGTCGTTGACGCACACGACCGCCCCGGCACCGCGCAGCGCCTCGTCCGTGGCGGCGGCGAAGGAGGAGACGAGGTTGCGCGGCCCGTCCGCGGACGGTTCGTCCCTGGAGCGGACGGCGCAGGTCAGCACGACGGTGCCGCACTCCGCCGCCCGGCCCGCCAGCAGGTCGGTGAGGTAGGCGGTCTCCTCCAGCGTGTCGGCGCCGTGAGTGATCACCACACCGTCGAAGCGGCGTTCCAGCAGGGCCGAGCGCGCCCTGCGGGCCAGCTCCAGCATGGTCGAGGGCGACATGTCCCAGCCGGGCTCCGCCATCACGTCCTCGGCCACCACGTCCGCCGTGATCGCGCCGGGCGGGAGGGCTCCCAGCAGTTCCGCCCCGGACGCCACCCCCGGCCGGTCGGGGGCGTAGGAGTGGGCGATGGTGTCACCGGTCGCCAGCAGCAGCACACGCTTCACGGACGGAACCTTTCGATGGCCGATGTCACCTCCGGTCCGGGGGCGAGCACGGGGCGGGACCATGCTTCCCGGGGCTCCGTGGTCACCCTGCCGACAGGTGGTCACCCTGCCGACAGGAGGTCCGGACGCGGTCCCCTATTTATAACCCATCACTACCCCTATTGGGGTTATGTTCGTGGAGCCGTACAGCGGGTGATCCTGCGGTTCGAGGGTGGTGGAGTCCGGGCGGGGCGGGGTCGGCGAGACCGTCGCTCACGAACAGCGCGCGGGCCGCCTCCCGGGTGCCGTCGTCCCGCGCGCTGAGCACGAACTCCTCGGGGGTGCGCCCGCACAGCCGCCGCAGCGCCGCCGACCGTCCCAGTAGGTGCCCGATCAGCTCGCGCTGGGGGGCCAGCGGCAGCGGGCCGCCCTCCTCGTCCACCAGGCATCCGTGCCTGCTCACGTAGACGTGGCACGGCGGGAGCGTCTCCCCCGAGGCCAGGGTGACCGGGAAGGAGCCCGCGGGCAGGGGCACCCGGCGGTAGTTCGGCTCGGTCGCGTCCAGCACCGCGAGCTGGGGGTCGTCCACCCAGACCACGAACAGCAGCGAGGCCCCCCGTGCCCCGATGGGCGTGGCGGGCAGGTAGGCGTACCGGCTGATGTGCGCCGAGACCCCGGGGGCGACGCCGTGCACGGCGGCCGGGGTCAGCGGGACGACGGGGCGGATCCCGGCCGCGGTGAACTTGCGGCGCAACTGGCCGGGGGCGGCGTTGGAGCCCACCGCGATCACCGGGTGGCGCGCCTCCGGGGGTGCCGCGCCGAGGGCGGCCAGGTGGTCGGCGAGCCTCGCGGTCCGGTCGCCGGACCGGACCCGCCGGTCGGCCAGGGCGCCGGGCGGCTCCGTCATCGGCAGGAAACGGTCGTCCACCAGCAGCCCGGCCGCCGGGGCAAGGCGCCCGGGGTAGGTCAGCGGGGCGGACATCGGGTCGTCGGCGAAGAGACCGGGGAGGCCTTCGAGGAAGCCGTCGGAGGGGTTCTCGGCGGGGTCTTCGGCGGGGGCGGTGGAGCCCGGCAGGCCGGGCAGGACTCCCCGGCCGGGAGAGGGCCGCTTCATCGGCGCTCCCGGATGGGGACGGTCGTCACGCGCTCGGCACCCATCCCCCAAGGGTAGGCGGGGCCGGGAACACCGTCGCGGGCGCCCGGGCACGCGCGGGAGCGGCCCACCTCGGACCGGCCTACATCAGACCGGCCCGTCCGGGCATGCCGGGCACGCGCGGGAACGGTGGTGCCTGCCTCACCTTTTTCCCGGAACCCTCGCCCATGTGCCCGGGGCACCGGAATCCCTACCGTGGTCTCATGACCGCCATCGAGATGCCCACTCCCTGGACGAGGATCAGCGCTCACTGGTCGTCGCGGACCTGGCTGCGTACCGCCCACCTGGTCTCGGGTGCGGCGCTGGCCGTGGCCGGTGTCGTGGCGCTCGCGACGCTGGTGGCGGCCGCGGTGCTGCTGGTGTGGACGGTGGTCGTACCGGTGGCGGCGTTGCTGCTGTTCTTCGTGGTCGTCCGGTTGCTCACCCTGGTGCAGCGCTCCCGGTTCGCCGCCTTCCTGGACGTCGACATCGCGCCGGTCCCGCGCCGCCCGCTGAGCAGGAACCCGCTGCGGCGGCTGCTCCAGGAGACGCGGACCTGGAGCACCTGGCGCCGGCTCGGGTACCACCTGCTGACCGCGCTGATCAACGGGTTCGGTGCCCTCTCGGTCGTCGGGGCGTGGTCGAGCGCCATGATCACCGCCGTGCTCGCCGTGCAGCACTGGGCGCGGGAGGAGACCTGGCAGAGCGTGATGTTCGTCTTCGTCTCCGGGACGCTGTTCGCCGCCGCGCCGTGGGTGGCCCGCGGGTTCACCACGCTGGACGTGATCGCCGCCGAGGCCCTGCTCGGCCCCAGCCTCAGCGACCAGCTCGTGCTGCGGGTGGAGACGCTGCGGGAGAGCCGCGCCGGGATGGTGGACGCGGCCGACGCCGAGCGCCGCCGTATCGAGCGGGACCTGCACGACGGCACCCAGCAGCGGCTGGTGTCGCTGGCGATGAACCTCGGGATGGCCCGCGCCACCCTCACCGACCTGCCGGAGCCCGCGCGCGAGGTGATCGTGCAGGCGCACGAGGAGGCCAAGCTCGCCCTGCGGGAGCTGCGCGACGTCGTCCGCGGGCTGCACCCCGCGGTGCTGGACGAGCAGGGCCTGGACGCGGCGCTGTCCGGTCTGGCCGCGCGGGCCCCCTTCCCGGTACGGCTGCGGGCCGACCTGCCCGGCCGGGCCGCCCCCACGGTCGAGGCGGTGGCCTTCTTCGTCGTCTCCGAGGCGCTGACCAACATCGCCAAGCACGCGCGGGCGTCCGGCGCCGAGGTCGTCGTCGGCCTCGACGGCGACCGCCTTCACCTGTCCGTGCACGATGACGGCGTCGGCGGGGCGGATCCGGACCTGGGGAGCGGGCTGCGCGGCCTGGCGGGGCGGGTGGCGTCGGTGGACGGCATCCTGGACGTCGACAGCCCGCCCGGCGGGCCGACGACGATCAGAGTGGAGCTGCCGTGCGCGTAGTGCTCGCCGAGGATTCCGTACTGCTGCGCGAGGGGCTGGTCCGCCTGCTCGGCTCGGCGGGCATCGAGGTGGTGGCCTCCGTGGCCGACGCCGACGGGCTGCTGCGCGCCGTGGACGAGCACGAGCCCGACCTCGTCGTGACCGACGTGCGGATGCCGCCCTCGCACACCGACGAGGGACTGCGCGCCGCGCTCGTGCTGCGCCGCCAGCGGCCCGCGCTGGCGATCCTCGTGCTCTCCCAGTACGTCGAGGAGCGCTACGCCACCCGGCTGCTGTCCACCGCGACCGGGGGGATCGGGTACCTGCTCAAGGACCGGGTGGCCGACGTCGAGGAGTTCCTCGACGCGGTACGCCGGATCGCCGCGGGCGGCACCGCCCTGGACCCCGAGGTGGTCGCCCAGCTGCTGCTGCGCGGGCGCAGCGACCCGCTGGACCGGCTGACCCGCAGGGAGTACGAGGTGCTGTCGCTCATCGCGGAGGGCCGGTCCAACACCGGGATCGCCGAGGCCCTGGTGGTGTCCGAGAGCGCCGTGGGCAAGCACATCAACAACATCTTCGCCAAGCTCGACCTCTCCGGCGCCGACAAGGACCACCGCCGGGTACTCGCCGTCCTGCGCTTCCTCAAGGTCTGAGAGAACATGCCCACACGAAACAAGCTCCGGATCGCCTGGCTCGCCACGGGCGGGACGCTCACCGCGCTCGCGGTGGCCTTCACCACGATGGCGGCGCTGGCGGAGATCAACGAGCCCGACCGGACCGTCCAGGTCACGTCCAGGTCCCACCCGCTCACCTCGCCGGAGGTCGTGGTGCGGGCCACGGGTCACGTCGACCTCTCGGTCGTCGCCGGCCCCGCGAAGCGGCTGGACATCTCCCAGGAACTCGTGTGGGTCCGCGACCGGCCCGTGGTCACCGAGCGGTGGGACGGCCGGACGCTCACCGTCGACGCCCGCTGCCCCGGCGTCCCCGTCTGCCGGACGCACTACGTCCTGACCCTGCCCGCGGCCACCGGCGTCGAGGCGTCGAGCCGTATCGGGACCGTGTCGGTGAACGGCGTCCGGGGCGACCTGCGCCTGTCGGCCGACACCGGTGACGTGGTCGTGACCGGTTCGCTGGGCGCTCTGCGGGCGCGGGTGCGCCAGGGGGACGTGATCGGCGACGACCTCAGGTCCGCCGAGACCGACGCCGAGACCGGTGACGGAGACGTCGTCCTGGGGTTCACGGCCCCGCCCGGCGACGTCAGGGCCGTGGTGAGGACCAGGGGGAACGTCGAGGTCAGGGTGCCGGACGAGGGCGGGCCGGGGTACAACGTACGGACCGACTCCGGTGACGCGACCGTCGAGGTGCGGCTCGACCCCGACTCGCCGCGCCGGATCACCGCCCTGACCCCGGCGGGCGAGCTGCGCGTCCTGCCCTTCTGAGCCACGGGGGTATTGCGAACACAGGTTTGACCGGGTCGAGACCGGCACCCGGCCACCCGCGAACGCGCCGGGGACTTGAATCGGAGGCATGACTCCCCACGACGACCCGCGGAGCCAGGCGGTCATCACCATCGCGATGCGGCTGTTCTCCGCGCTGGGCTACGACGGCACCTCGCTGCAGGCCGTGGCCGAGGCCACGGGCGAGGACCCGGCGTGGATCCAGGAGCGGTTCGGCGAGAAGCGCGACCTGTACCTCGCCGTCATCGACCTCGCCGGCAGGATGGAGCGGACCGTCGTCCAGGACGCGCTCGCCGCGCTCCCGGCCGCCGACGCCGAGCAGGTCGCCACCACCCTGTACGGCCTGTCCGAGCATTACCTGGACTTCTGCGTCGCCAACCCGCAGATCCCCGCGCTGTGGCTGCACCGCTGGCTGGGCGACGCCGCGGACATCCCCGAGGTGGAGCGGACCCACTCGATCCCGCTCATGAACTTCACCGCCGACGCGCTCCGCTCGGCCGCGAGAGCCGGGTTCGTCGACGGCGAGGTGGACGCGGACCTGATGGTACGGACGCTGGTGTGGAGCGTGTACGGGTTCCTGCACGGCGAGATGATCGCCGAGGCGGGCCGGTCGGTCTCCGCCGACCCGCAGGCGCGGCATCGCTTCCTCGCCCATCACCGCCAGCTGCTCGACCGCATGCTGAGACTGCCGGGCGTCTGAGGGTCCTCCGTGCCCGGGAGGCCCCCGTGCGAGAGGGGGTCTCCCTGAGGGAGGAGGTCTCCCTGAGGGAGGGGTCCCCGGCCGGACACGTCCTCGCGTCCGGTGAAGGCCCGCCGGACCGCCTCGGCGTTCCCGGTGCCCCTCTCATCCGTTTTGTCGGTGTAATCGGTTACTGTGTCGCCGATCATGGGCGCGATGAGCGGGAAGCGCACCCACGCGGGGCCCGGCGGTCCTCTCGACATTCCGGGCACACCGCCCCCATGATGCCGGTGAGGTGCTTCCACCGGCCGGGACGGTGGCGACCCGCCACCGCCCGTGCATCTCGGCAGTCGCGAGAACCAACGGGGGTTTTCGGAGCATGACCGCAACGACCGTCTCGTCCCGGGGCGAGACCCTGGCCTTTCCCCCCGGCTTCGTCTGGGGGGCGGCCACCGCCGCGTACCAGATCGAGGGCGGGGTGCGGGAGGGCGGGCGAGGCCCGTCCGTCTGGGACACCTTCTCCCACACGCCGGGCAGGACCGCCGACGGCCACACCGGGGACGTGGCGTGCGACCACTACCACCGTCACGCCGACGACGTCCGGCTGATGGCGGAGCTGGGCCTGAGGGCCTACCGGTTCTCGGTCGCCTGGCCGCGGATCCAGCCGGACGGGTCCGGCCCGGCCAACACCGCGGGGCTGGACTTCTACGAACGGCTGGTGGACGAGCTGCTGGCGGCCGACATCACGCCGTACGCGACGCTGTACCACTGGGACCTCCCGCAGGCGCTGGAGGATCGCGGCGGGTGGACCGACCGCGACACGGCCTACCGTTTCGCCGACTACACGCGGGCCGTGCACGACCGGCTCGGCGACCGGGTCGGGACGTGGATGACGGTCAACGAACCCTGGGTGGCCGCCGTGCTGGGGTACGGCATCGGCGTGCACGCGCCGGGCCGCGCGTCGGCCGCCGAGGCGTTCCGCGCCTCCCACCACCTCCTGCTCGCCCACGGGCTGGGCGCCCGGGTGCTGCGCGAGGGAGGCGCCCGCGAGATCGCCCTCACCCTGAACCTGGCCCCCGTCCTGACGCCCGGCCGGCTCAACGACCCGGAGCTCACGCTGTCCGAACAGGACGCCGAGGCGGTGGACCGGGTCGACTGCCTCATCAACCGCCAGTTCCTCGACCCCACCCTGCGCGGGGAGTACCCCGCACCGGTGCTCGCGATCATGGACAGGCACGGCGGCCTGGGCCACATCCGCGACGGCGACCTGAAGACCATCAACCAGCCCGTCGACCTGCTGGGGATCAACTACTACACCCCCTGCGTCGTACGGTCCGAGCCGGGCGAACCGGCCAACGCCGCCTATCCCGGCACCGAGGACATCCTCTTCAGCGGGGCCCACGCCCCGACGACCGCGATGGGCTGGGCGATCGTGCCCACCGGCCTGACCCAGGTGCTCACCCGGCTCTCGCGCGACTACCCCGAGGTCGGCCTGCTGGTCACCGAGAACGGCGCCGCGTTCGACGACGTGGTGACCGGTGACCGCGTGCACGACACCGACAGGACGGCCTTCTTCGAGGGGCACCTGCGGGCCGCGCACGCCGCGATCGAGGCCGGGGCGGACCTGCGCGGCTTCCTGGTCTGGTCGCTGCTGGACAACTTCGAGTGGGCCGAGGGTTACCACAAGCGCTTCGGGATCGTGCACGTCGACTTCGAGACCCAGCGGCGGCTGCCCAAGGACAGCGCGCTGTGGTACCGCGAGGTGATCCGGCACAACGGGCTGCACCGCGAGCGCGCCAGGCGGCCCACCCTGGAGGCGGTCGCCGCCCGCGCCGGGGTGTCCAGGTCCACCGTCTCCAGGGTGATCAACGGCGAGGGCACGGTCAGCGACGAGTTCCGCGCGATCGTCATGAACGCCGTCAACGAACTGGGGTACGTCCCCAACTCGGCGGCCCGCAGCCTGGTGACGCGGCGCACCGACTCGATCGCGCTGGTCGTGTCCGACCCGTCCGCGGTCGCGGGTGCCGACGACCCGGCCTTCTCGGCCGTCCTCCGCTCGGTCACCCGGGAGCTGGAGGAGGCGGGCAAGCGGGTCACCCTGATGCTCGCCGACTCGGCGGACGGCCGCCTGCGGGTGGAGCGCTACGCCGCCTCCGGGTACGTGGACGGGGTCGTGCTCGTGTCCTCCCACGGCGCCGACCCGCTTCCCGCGGCGCTGGCCCGCACGGGCGTCCCGGTCGTCCTGCTGGGCAGGCCCGGGGTGGCGGCGCACATGCCGTACGCCGCCGTCGACGACGCGGGCGGGGCCGCGGCCGCGGTGGCGCACCTGCTGGCCCGGGGACGACGGCGGATCGCCGCCGTCTCCGGCCCCCCGGACTCGACGGCCTCGCAGGCCAGGCTGGGAGGGTATCGCGAGGGTCTGCGCGACACCGGGCACCGGTCGATCATCGCCATCGGCGACCTCACCCTCGCCTCGGGCGCGGACGCGATGCGCCAGCTCCTGCGGGACGACCCCGCGCTCGACGCGGTGTTCGTGGCCGGTGACCCGATGGCGATCGGGGCCCTGGGGGTGCTGATCCGGTCCGGGCGGCGGGTGCCGGAGGACGTCGCGATCGTGGGTTTCGGCGACGTCCCGGCCGCCTCCCACACCGTGCCCGCGCTCACCACCGTGTGCACCCCGGAAGCGGAGCAGGCCCGCACCGCGGCCCGCCTGCTCCTCCGCCACCTCGACGGCGGCCCGGCCTCGTCGGTGATCCTGCCCACGGAGCTGGTGATCCGCGAGTCCGCCTGATCCCGCCGATCCCGGGTGGTCGACGGCTTTGCCGGGTGAAAACGGTGGAAGGGTCCGCCGCGGTGACGACGGACCCTTCACGTTCCGCGCTCCGGGTGGAGGGGCCCCACCGGACGGGATCACTCCTGTCCATGCCCGGTGGATCCGGTCGCAATCCCCCCTCGGACGAGATCGGCCGGCGACGACGGCCCGGGGCTCAGTCGCGGGCCTGCTTGCCGTCGGCGTTCAACGCGTACCAGTCGGCGCCGAAGCCGTCGGCGTCGTGTCCCTTGATCTCCCCGGCCGCGGTGTCCTTGGCGAAGTAGTAGAGCGGGTGGCGGTCGTAGGTCACCTGCGTCGTGCCGTCGTCCCGCTCGGTGGTGCCCAGCAGGTCCGCCTTGACGCCCTTGCCGGCCTCCGGCTCGCCGTCCGTGACGTACGGCGGCCAGGCTCGCGCGCAGGCGTCCGAACACGACGACTTCCCGTTCCTGTCCTTCTCGAAGAGGTAGAGCGTGCGGCCCCCCTCCCCGACCAGGACCCTGCCGATCCTCGTCTCGCCCAGCTCGACCCTGGCCCGGGTCGTCGCCGAGGGGTCCGCGGGCGAGGTGGGTGACGCCTTGACCTGGTCCGCGACCATCGGTTCGGTCGTGCTCCCGTCGTCGGCGCCGCCGCATCCGGCCGTGAACACGCCGAGCGCGAGCACGCCGGCACGAAGCAACTTCCTCATCTCCGACCCTCCAGTGAGCGGTGCCATTACCGCTGCTCAGCAGACACGCTGCGGAGCCGGTGCGGGGCCACGACACGGAGCCTTTGGACAGGCCTTTGCCCTCCTTTGCAGCACCGCCCCCGCGCCGGTCCTCGGGCCGTGACCCGGCCGGCGCGGGAGCGGTTCGGCCGGACGAGCAAGAGTGGCGCGGGAGCGGTTCAGCCGGAGGGGCGGGAGGTGGCGCGGGAGCGGTGGCGGTGCGCCCTCTGACGGCATGCCGTACCGCAGAACCGGGCGGGACGTCCCGTGCGCGCCCCGTGGATCGGGGCACCGCACATCTCGCACCGCGAGGTACCGGCACCGCCCGTCCCCTCGTCCCGGAGCAGGGAGGCGGCCCGGGGTTCGTCGCGGGAGGACGACATGGCCCGGGTTTCGTTACGAGGGGAGGAAGGGATCAGGGTTTCGTTACGGGGCGGTGGCGTGACCCTCGTTTCGTTACGGGGTGGGGACGGGGCCCGGGTGACCGGCGCGGCCGGCGTGACCGGCCGGGTGGGCACTGCGGACGCTGCGGACGCCGTGGGCATGGCGGTCACCGCGGGCGTGACGGGTGCGGTCTCCGCGCGGGTGTCGTAGTCCGCACGGGCCGCGGCGATCTCGTTCTGGTGCCGCTCGGTCCAGGTGACGAGCGACTGGATGGTGTCGTGCAGGGTCACGCCGAGGGGGGTGAGCTCGTAGTCGACCCTCGGCGGCACGACGGGGTGCACGGTACGGCGCACCAGGCCGTCCCGCTCCAGGTGGCGCAGGGTGACGGTGAGCATGCGCTGGCTGACCCCGTCGATCTCGCGGCTCAGCTCGGTGAACCGCAGGGAGCGCCGGTCCAGGAGCGCGATGACGAGCAGCGACCACTTGTCCGCGACGCGGTCCAGGATCTGGCGGACCTCGCAGTCCTCCCGGGTGTCCCACTGCCTGGCGTCGACGTAGGCGTCGCCGGTATCCGCGCAGCGACTCGGTGACTTCGAAGTGCCTTCTTCCATGCCCACCGATGCTGCCTCAGGATGCGATTACTTACAAGAGGGAACCGTCGATCGCGGCAGAGTGGCCGCGGTCCCGGCGGTCTCCCCGTGCCCAAGGAGTCGTCCCGTGTCCACACCGTCGTCCCCGTCGATCTCTCCGGCGCCCCCAGACCGCCCCGGCCGCCCGGACCGCATGAACGGCCGGGCCTGGGGGGTGCTGTTCGTGCTGTGCGGCGCGATCTTCCTGGAGGGCATCGACGTGGCGATGCTGAACGTCGCCCTGCCCTCGATCCGTACCGACCTGGGGCTGAGCACCGGTTCGCTGAGCTGGGTGATGAGCTCCTACGTGCTCGGTTACGGCGGTTTCATGCTGCTGGGCGGCCGGGCCGCCGACCTGCTCGGCCGGCGGCGGATGTTCCTGCTCTGGCTCGGCGTGTTCGTCGTCTTCTCCGGGCTGGGCGGGTTCGCGACCGAGGAGTGGGTCCTCATCCTCGCGCGTTTCGTGACGGGGGTGGCCTCCGCGTTCATGGCGCCCGCCGGCCTCTCCATCATCACCACCGGCTTCGCCGAGGGTCCCCAGCGCAACCGCGCCCTGCTGGTCTACGCGGGGACGGCGTCGGCCGGTTTCTCCCTCGGCCTGGTCGTCGGCGGCCTGCTTTCCGCGATCAGCTGGCGCTGGGTGTTCTTCGCGCCGGTGATCCTGGCCTCCGTGATCCTCGTCGCCGCCCTGGTCCTGATCCCGGACGACGGCCGCCCGCGCGGGTCCGTCCGGGGCTTCGACCTGGCCGGTACGGTCACCGTGACCTGCGCGATGCTCGCGCTCGTGTTCGGGGTCGTCCGGCTGGAGGCCCCGTCCGTCGGATGGGGCTGGACGGCCGGCGCGTTCGTCGCCGGGTTCGCGCTGCTCGCCGCCTTCCCGATGATCGAGCGGCGCTCGGCGGCGCCCCTGGTGCGCCTGGGGATCCTGCGCTCGGGCCCGCTGGTGCGGGCCAACCTCGGCTTCCTGCTGTTCTCCGGGTCGTTCTTCGGATTCCAGTTCCTCGTGGTCCTCTACCTGCAGGAGCTGCGCGGATGGTCGTCGCTGCAGGCGGCCCTGGCCCTGCTGGTCATCAGCATCGACGCCGTGCTCGCGCCGACCCTCACCCCCCGGCTGGTGAACCGCTTCGGCAACGTCCGGGTGATCCTGGGCGGGCTCTGCCTGGCCGCCGTGGCCTACCTGCTGTTCCTGCCGGTCGGCCTGGACTGGACCTACGCGGCGATGTTCCCCACCATGATCATTCTCGGTCTCGCCTTCTCGCTGGCGTACGGGCCGTTCACCATCGCCGGGACCGACGGGGTGTCCGAGGACGAGCAGGGGCTCGCGGGCGGGCTGCTCTACACCTCGTTCCAGTTCGGCGCGGCACTCGGCCTGTCGGCGGCGACCGCCGTGTACGTCGCCGCCACCGGGGCCGGTGGATCACCGGAGGCCGCGCTCGGCGGCTTCCGCACGGCCCTGTTCGTCCCGGTCGTGATGGCCGTCACCGGGGCGGTCGTCATGGCCTCGGGCCTGCGCGGACGCGGCGGCACGGCCGTCGGGGCCCGTCCCGGGAGTCCCGCCGCCGAGACCCGGTAGCCGGGCCGCGGGGCGGGCTCGTCACCGGGCGATCACCGGCCGGCGCCCGGTGCTCGGTGCTCGGTCACCGGGTGCCGGGCCATCGGGTGACGAGCGCCCGGTGCCCGTCATCCGGTGCTCGTCACCCCGCGTCCGTCACCCGGCGTCCGTCTCCGCCGTCCGGGCCGCTGCCCGGTAGGAGAGGACGACCACGCCGCTGCCGAACGTGGTCGTCCCGGCGAGCTCGAAGGGGAACCTGCCGGTCTTCTTGAACAGCAGGTCCCCGGGGTCGCCGTCGCCCACGATGATCGGGTGCACCCAGAGGCGGAGCTCGTCGAGGAGGCCGTGCTCCAGCAGGGTGAGCGCGACCGGCCCGTAGCCGTACATCAGGATGTCCTGGCCGGGCTGCCCCTTGAGGGCGGTGATCTCCTCGACGAGGTCGCCCCCGATGACGGTCGAGTTGTTCCACTCGGCCTTCTCCAGGGTGCGGGAGGCGACGTACTTGGACATGGAGTTCATCCGGTCGGCGAAACCGTCCTCGTCGGTCATGGCGGGCCAGGCCTCGGCGAAGCCCTCGTAGGTGAGGCGGCCCATCAGCAGGGCGTCGCAGGCGAAGAGCTGCTCGCGGGCGAACCGGCCCGCGTCCTCGTCGAAGTAGGGCATGGCCCAGGTGCCGGGGTCGCCGATGTAGCCGTCGAGGGACACGTAGGTCGAGGAAATGATCTTACGCATGGGGATCTCCGTTGGTTCGCGTGTTCGATGGGGAGGTTCGTGATGTCGTGGCCCGGCACGGGGTTCGTTGCCGGTCCGGGGGTCTTCATGCTTTCCCGTGGTGGTTCGTCAGCCCCGTGTCGGCTCGTACCGCGGGAAGGGCTTCCGCGTGGTCAGCAGGGGTAGGGGTGCCCGGCTCTGGCGTCGCGCAGCGCGCGGGCCCACCAGGTCAGCTGGTCCAGCGTGGTCGTCGCCGCGGTGTCGTACTCGGTGCCGGCCCGGGGCCAGCCGCCGTCGGCGGCGAACTGCTCCCAGTACCGGGGCAGCGTCACCCCCGCGTGGACGGCCACCGCGTGCACCTCGGTGAAGACCTGCCGTAGCTGCGCGGCGGCGAACAGGCCGCCGGAGTCGTTGCCGTAGGAGACGAACGCCACCGGCTTGGCCTGCCACTCCCGGTAGAACCAGTCCACCGCGCTCTTCAGCGGGGCCGGGAAGCTCCGGTTGTACTCGGGGGTCACCACCACGAACGCGTCGGCCCCGGCCAGGCGCGGTGCCAGTGCCGCCACCGGGGCGGGAGGCGGCTCGTCGGTGTCCGTGAGCGTCTGCGGAAGCGCGGCCTCGGCCAGGTCGATCAGGTCGATCTCCAGCTCGGCCCGCCTGCGCGCCCGCGCCACGAACCAGTTCGCCACCGTGGGGCCGAACCGGCCGGCTCGGGTGCTGCCGACGATCACCGCCACCCGCAGCCGCTCCCCGCTCTGTTTTTCGGACATCTGCCACCTCCCTCGTTCTCGTGCCCGGCTGATGTGTTCCACCAT
This sequence comes from Streptosporangium sp. NPDC050855, assembly GCF_044456585.1. Classification (NCBI taxonomy): domain Bacteria; kingdom Bacillati; phylum Actinomycetota; class Actinomycetes; order Streptosporangiales; family Streptosporangiaceae; genus Streptosporangium; species Streptosporangium sp. NPDC050855. The sequence continues at coordinate 49,689 of NZ_JBITFY010000001.1, read as the reverse complement.
GCCGGAGGGTGTTTACGACATGTTTACGGTCGGCCGCCGGTGGGCTTACGGCGCTCTCCTGTGTCTCGTACCGGTCGGTCCCGTATGGTGCGTTCATGCGTTTCGGGGTGCTGGGTCCGCTGGCGGTGTGGACGGCGGACGGCACGCCCGTGACCGTCCCCGGGGTGAAGGTCCGCGCCCTCCTGGCCGTCCTGCTCCTGCACGAGGGACGCCCGGTCCCGGCCGACCGGCTGATCGACGACCTGTGGGGCGACGCCCCGCCCGGCAACCCGGCCGGGGCGCTGTCGGCCAAGGTCTCGCAGTTGCGCCGGGTCCTGGAGGACGCCGAGCCGGGCGCCCGGGAGACGGTGGTGTCACCCCCGCCCGGGTACGTGCTGCGCACCGGCGCCGACGCCGTGGACGCCCACCGCTTCCGGTCCCTGGCCGACGAGGCCGCCCGGGCCGGTGACCCGCGATCGCGCGCGGCGCTGCTCACCGACGCGCTCGCCCTGTGGCGCGGCCCCGCGCTGGCCGACTTCGCCGACGAGCCGTTCGCCCGGTCCGTGGTCACCCAGCTGCACGAGCGGTGGCTCACCGCCCAGGAGGATCTCGCCGAGGCCCGCCTGGCCCTCGGCGAGCACCACGGCATCGTCGCCGGGCTGGGCGAGCTGGTCGGCCGGTACCCGCTGCGGGAGAGGCTGCGGGCCGCGTACATGACCGCCCTGTACCGGTCCGGACGGCAGAGCGAGGCGCTCGACGGCTACGAGGAACTGCGCGTCCACCTGGCCGACGAGCTCGGCCTGGACCCGGGCGCCGATCTGGTGGCCCTGCACCGGGCGATCCTCGTCCGGGACCCCGCGCTCGACCCGCCCGCCGTACCGCCCCCTGCGGACGGGCCCGCCACGAACCTGCCCGCGCCGCTCGGCCCGCTGATCGGCAGGGACGAGGCCACGGCCGAGATCGGCGACCTGCTGCGCACCGGACGTCTGGTCACCCTCACCGGTCCGGGCGGGGTGGGCAAGACCCGCCTCGCCGTCGAGGCCGCGCGGCTGCGGGCCGGTGACCTCCCCGACGGGGTGTGGCTGGTCGAGCTGGCCGCGCTCGGCCGTCCGGGCGCGGGGGACACCGCGGACTCGGCGGCCGACGAGATCATGCGGGTGCTGGGCGTGCACGACACCGTCGCCGCGGGAACGCCCCGGGACCGCCTGGCCGGCACGCTGCGTCCCCGGCGGCTGCTGCTGGTGCTGGACAACTGCGAGCACCTCGTCGAGCCCGTCGCGGAACTGGTGGAGCTCCTGCTGCGCGCCGCCCCGGACCTGCGCGTCCTGGCGACCAGCCAGGAGCCCCTCGCGGTGACCGGCGAGACGGTCTGGAACGTCCCGCCGCTGGAGACGCCCGGTGCCGGTGCCGCCGGTGACCCGGCCTCGCTGGAGCGGCTCGGTTCGGTACGGCTCTTCGTCGCCCGTGCCCGCGCGGCGGACCGCGGGTTCGTCCTCGACGCCGCGACCGCCCCTGCGGTCGCCACGCTCTGCCGCCGCCTCGACGGCATCCCGCTGGCCCTGGAGCTGGCCGCGACCCGGGTCCGCTCGCTGGGCGTCGCCGGTCTGGCCGAACGCCTGGACGACCGCTTCCGGCTGCTGGCCACCGGGCACCGGGGCGCCCCGCCCCGCCAGCGGACCCTCCAGGCGATGATCGACTGGAGCTGGGACCTGCTGGGCGACCCCGAGCGGCTGGTCCTGCGCCGGCTGGCCGTACACGCCGACGGGTGCTCCCTGGACGGCGCCGAGGCCGTCTGCGGCGGGGACGACCTTCCCGCCGCGGACGTGGTCGACCTGCTGGCGCGCCTGGTGGACCGCTCGCTCGTCACGGTCGTGCACGGCGCCGACGGCCCCCGCTACCGCCTGCTGGAGTCGGTGGCCGCCTACTGCCAGCTGCGCCTGCACGAGGCGGGCGAGACCGCGCGGTCGCGCGAGCGCCACCGGCGCCACTACACCGCCCTCGCCGAGCGGGCCGCGCCCCTGCTGTACGGGCACGACCAGCAGCGGTGGCTGCGCCGCCTGGACGCGGAGAGCGCCAACCTGCGGGCGGCACTCGACGGCGCGGTCGCCGCCGGGGACGCCGAGCAGGGCCTGCGGCTGGTGAACGCGCTGGCCTGGTACTGGTTCCTGCGCGGCCGGACGGCCGAGGCGGGACGCTCCCTGTCCGCGGCGCTGACCGTCCCCGCCGGGACGCCCGCGGTTCCCGTTCCCGCCGAGACTCCCGCGGCTCCCACCGGGACGCCCGCCGTCGCCGGTGACACGCCCGTGCCTCCCGGCGACACGCCCACGGGCCGGGTCGCCGCGCTCCGTCCCCGCGTCCTGGCCTGGCGGGCGGGAATCGCCCTGCTGCGCGGCGAGACCGCCGACCGGGCCGCCGCCCTGCGGCTGTACGAGGACGTCGCCGACCCGGCCGAGCGTGCCCGCGCCCTGTGGTTCCTGGCCTTCTGCGGGATGGGAGCCGGTGAGGTCGCGCTCTGCGAGGAACTCCTCGACCGGGCCCTGACGGCCTTCGACGCCCTCGGCGACCGGTGGGGGACGGCCGCGGCCCTGGTCACCCGGGCCCAGTACGCGCACCTGCGGGGTGACCTGGCCGCGCTCGAACGCGACAGCGAGCGGGGCGCGGAGCTCTTCGACGAGCTGGGCGACCGCTGGGGCCGGTTGCAGGCGACCGAGTGGCTCGGCGGGCTGGCGGAGATGACCGGTGACCACGAACGGGCCGACCGGCTGCACCGCGAGGGGCTGCGCATGGCCGAGGAGCTGGAGCTCTGGCCCGAGGTGGCCGGCCGGCTGGGCTGGCTCGGCTGGATCGCCCTGCAGCGCGGCGACCACGCCCGTGCCCGCGCCTACGGCGAGCGGGCGGCGCGGCTGGCCGCCGAGCAGTGCCACCGGAGCATGCAGATCTTCGCCGGGATGGTGCTCGGGTACACCGCCCGCAGGGAGGGCAGGTTCGACGCCGCGACGACGCATCTGCGCGCCGTGCTGGCGTGGACCCCGCGGCAGAACGGCGGGACGGACCGCGCCGTGTACGAGCCGATGGTCCTGACCGAGCTGGGGTTCGCGGCCGAACTGCTCGGCGACGCCGAGGCCGCGCGCGCCCTGCACCTGGAGGGCCTCGTCGTGGCGCGCGAGCTCGACGCCTCCCGGGACGTGACGCGGGCCCTGGAGGGCCTGGCCGGCGCGCTCTCCCTGGCCGGGTGTCACGACCGGGCCGCCATGCTGCTCGGGGCGGCCGCCACGGCCCGCCGGTCCACGGGCATGCCACCGGCACCCGCCGAGCAGGACGACGTGGACCGGATCACCGGGCGGGTGCGTGACGCGCTGGGCGAGGACGGTCTGGCGGCCGGACTCGAACACGGTGGCGGCCTCACCCCCGGCGAGGCCGAGTCCCTCGCCGGCCTGCCGGTCGTCGCCTGACCCCGCCCGGTCAGACCTTGGCGGGGTTCTCGGCGCGGGGAAGGGCCTCGATGGTCTCCATGTGCCGCTCGCCCCAGTCGCCGAGCGGGATCAGGGCCTCGTTGAGCGAGCGGCCGAACCCGGTCAGCGAGTACTCCACCTTCGGCGGGACCTGGTGGTACACCTCGCGGTGCACCAGGCCGTAGGCCTCCATCTCGCGCAGCTGCTGGATCAGCATCTTCTCGCTGATGCCCGAGACCGACCGCCTGAGCTCCCCGAACCGCATGGGCCCGTGGTGGAGCGCCCACAGCACCAGCGCCTTCCACTTGCCGCCGACCACGTCGACCGCGGCGTCGAGCCCGCACGAGTACGTCCGCTTCTTCATCCCGCCCGCCTTCCCCACATACCAAAAGGTAAGTACCCAACAAAATAGTAGGTACTTGAGGAAATTCAAGCATGGCACCAGCATCGTGAACACACCGGCCGGGCCATGAGAGACGGGCCCGGGTCCGGGTGCTCACCTGCCGACATCGAACGAACCGGGGATCACATTGACCACCGACAACCGTCCGCCCGTGACGGTCATCGGCCTGGGCGCCATGGGAAGGGCGCTGGCCGAGGCCTTTCTGGACAACGGTCACCCCACGACCGTGTGGAACCGCACGGCCGCCAGGAGCGAGGAGCTCGCCGCGCGGGGCGCGACCGCCGCCGCCACCGTCGCCGAGGCGATCGCCGCGAGCCCGCTCGTGGTGATCTGCGTACTCGACCACGCCTCCGTACGGAACGTCCTGGACGCCGCCCTCGGCGGCACGGACGTCCTCGACACCCCGGGCGCCTCCGGTTCCGGGACCGGCGTCCTGGCCGGCCGGACGCTGGTCAACCTCACCAACGGCACGCCCGCCCAGGCGCGCGAGACGGCCCGGTGGGTGGCCGGGCACGGTGCCGAGTACCTGGACGGCGGCATCATGGCGGTGCCTCCGATGATCGGCACCTCCGGGTCGCTCGTCCTCTACAGCGGGTCGCAGGAGTCCTTCCGCGCCCACGAGCGCACCTTCGAGGTGCTGGGCGGCGCGATGTACCTGGGCGTCGAGCCCGGCCGTGCCGCGCTGTACGACATCGCGTTGCTGAGCGCGATGTACGGGATGTTCGGCGGGTTCTTCCACGCCGTCGCCCTGGCCGGCTCGGAGGGGGTCCCGGCGACGGAGTTCACCCCGCTGGTGGTCTCGTGGCTCAACGCCATGGCGACCGCCTTTCCCGGGATGGCGGAGGCGATCGACTCCGGCGACCACCCCTCCACCGGCTCGAACCTGCGGATGCAGGCGGTCAGCTTCGTCAACCTGCTGGACACCAGCAGGGACCAGGGGGTCGACACCGGGCTGCTGGAGCCCATGGGGGCGCTCCTCGACCGGGGGGTCGCGGCCGGCCTGGGCGCCGGTGACGTCTCCGCCGTGGTCGACCTGCTGCGGGCCGCTCCCGCCGGGGACGCGCGGACCCGATGACCGCCTGCCGGCACGCCCCTGCCGGTGGCCGCCTCGCGGGTCGCCGCCCCTGACCCAACGGCACGAGGCCGGCTCCCTCGGGGGAGAGCCGGCCTCGTGGACCGCGGCGGAGCCGGTGGGCGCCGATCGGTGACGGTCGTCGGCGGTCACCTTCTCAGAAGGCGTCGTCCCGGCTCAGAAGGCGTCGCCCCAGCGGCCGCAGTCGTCGAACTTGTCGTCGCCCTCGCAGACCCGGATCTTGAAGTCGTCGAAGCCGTTGCTCTTCTTGAAGCCGCCGAACCTGTGGAAGTGCGAGCGGCCGGAGGTCTTGAAGACCTTGGTGTGCGAGCCGAAGCGGTCGTGCCACTTGAACCACACGTAGCTGCGGTCGCGGTCGCGGTCACGGTCGAACAGGTCGCCGTAGAACCAGTAGCGGCCGCTGTCCTTGGTCCAGTAGCCCTTGAAGTAGGAGCGCTTGCCGAAGCTCTCGCCCCGGCCGAAGCCGGAGTGGTAGGGGCCGAAGAAGTGCTTGCCCGACGCCTGCTGCGTGCTGGCGGCGGTGGCCGCCGTACCGGCGGTCGAGGCGGTCGCCGCGGGGGCGGCGGCCACACCGGCGACCAGCGAACCGGCGAGGGCGGCTCCGGCGAGAAGGGTGCGCATCGTGCTCATCGTCTTGCTCCTGTGCGGTGTTCGGGGGTCTTGCCGTTCGGACACCTCGAACACTAGGAAGATCCGAAGAACCCTTCTGCGCAGGAATGCACACATCTGCCCGAGCGTGCCCTATTACCCATTCCGGGGCCCCGGCAGCGGAGCGCCGGGACGGCGCCTCAGACCACTCCGGTGAGGTCCAGACGCCAGTCGTTGCAGCGCATGACGGTTCCCGGCGGATACTCGAAGTCGCACTCCGCCACGAGGACGAACCCGGCCTTGCGGCAGACCGCGTTCGAGGCGGGATGGTCGACGGAGGGGAACGCGTGGAGGTGGCGGTGCCTGCGCTCCGCGGCGGCCTCCACGGCGACGGCCCGGGCCGCTGCGGCCGCGACGCCCCGGCCCTGGAACTCCGGCAGGACGCCCCAGCCGGTCTCGTACACGACCTCCTCGCCCCAGACGCGTTCCCAGTAGCCGATGCTGCCGGCCTTCCGCAGCTCCGGGAGCAGGACGACGGCGAACATCCGGCCGGCCCCCTTCCCGGTGATCTCGACGTACCGCCGGTGCCGCGCCAGGAGCTTCTCCTCGGTCTCCGGGCCGCCCAGGTGTTCGGTCATCTCCGGCGCGTTGATCCGGCGCAACAGGTCGAGGTCGTCCTCCGACCACGGGTCGAGCCGCACCCCCGGGGTGTTCGTCCGCTCCGGCATGTCTTCCCCTCACCGTGGACCGTTCGCCTGCGCGAGTGCGCCGAGTCTGCCAGGGGCCACCGACAGTCGGACGGACGAAATACCTATAAATGGTCCGTCGATGGGCAAATGCTGTGGCGGCGCCTCCGTCCCCGGCGGTCCGGTCGTTGACAACCCGCCCGGCCGTTGGCAACGGTGAAGCCTGCGATCCGGCCGCGACGGGAGGGGATGGTGAGCGTGGGCGAGAGCGGGCGTAAGGGCGCGGCACCCGCGCCCCGGAGGACACCGGCGCCCCGGAGACCGTCCGCGTCCCGCAGGACGCCCCCGGAGGAGGACACGTCCCGGCCGGCCAGGACGGTTACGTCCGAGCAGCCGCCCCCGCGGACGCCCGGGCCCGCACCGGCGCCCGGGTCCCGGGAGACGCCCTCCCCCCGCCAGGCCAGAGCCCTGTTCCAGCGGGCCGGCCGCCTGCTGGCCCACGCACGCGCGCTGCTCGCCGACGACGCGCGGGCCCACGCCGACGTCCAGCACGCGCTCTCCTCGCTCCGTACCCGCCTGGCCCGCGCCGAGCTGGCCTCGATCCCGCTGACGCGGCTGAAGGACGTCACCGGGGGACGGCTGCGGCTCGGCACCTTCGAGCAGGCCGGGTACGCGACGGTCCTCGACGTCCTGGACAGCACGCCGTACGCGCTCCAGCTGCTGCCCGGGGTGGGCGCGCGGACGGCGGGGCAGGTGCACGCCGCCGCCGGGCAGATCGCCCGGGCCGCGGAAGAGACGGTGACCCTGCGGATCGACGTCGACTCCCAGGACGCCGAGACCACGGCCCTGCTGGTCGCGCTGAACCGGCTGGTGACCGCCGGGCCCGACCTGCCGCGCGCCCGCGCCGCCGCCACCGGGATCGACCGGAGCCTGTCCTCGCTGCTGCCCGCCGCGCAGCCGGCCGGCGGGCGGCTGCGGATGCTGCTCTCGGGCCGCGGGGGCCGTGAGCGGGCCCGCGAGGCCGTCGCGCGGATCGCGGAGGTGCTCGACACGGCGAACGCGTCCGACACGTCGCTGCTGTTCGACCAGGCGTCGGTGGACCTGCTCCGCCCGCCGGTCTCCGACATCGAGGCGTGGGTCGACTTCGAGCTCCGCGCGTCCGAGTACTACAACCTGCTCGCCGAGCTGGCCGCCCTCAAGCCCGACCGCGTCGCCTCCGAGGGCTTCCTGCCCGACGACGTATCGGCGCGGGTCAAGGCCCAGGACCTCGACGACACCCACCGGCGGGTCTCGCTGCGCGGCTACCAGTCGTTCGGCGCCCGGTTCGCCCTCGCCCAGCGCCGGGTGATCCTGGGGGACGAGATGGGCCTGGGCAAGACCATCGAGGCCATCGCCGCGTTCGCGCACCTCAAGGCGGAGGGCGAGCGGCACTTCCTGGTGGCCTGCCCGGCCAGCGTCCTGCTCAACTGGGTGCGCGAGATCGAGGCCCGCAGCACGCTCGCCGCCCACCCGCTGCACGGCCCCGGCCGGGCCGCCGCGCTGACCGGCTGGATCGGCGCGGGCGACGTCGCGGTGACCACGCTGGACACGCTGCACCGCCTGGAGATCCCCGCCGACCTCAGGCTCGGGATGCTCGTGGTCGACGAGGCGCACTACGTCAAGAACCCCGAGACCCGCCGGTCCAAGGCCGTGGCCTCGTGGTGCGGCCGCAGCGAGCGGGTGCTCTTCCTGACCGGCACCCCGATGGAGAACCGCGTCGAGGAGTTCCGCAACCTGGTCGGCCTGCTGCGGCCCGACTTGGTCGCCTCCATCAGGGGCAGTGACGCGGCTGCGGGCGCGCGGGCCTTCCGCAGGGCCGTGGCCCCGGTCTACCTGCGCCGCAACCAGGAGGACGTGCTGACCGAGCTGCCCGACCTCGTCCACGTGGACGAGTGGGAGGAGTTCAGCGCGGCGGACCTGGCCGCCTACCGCAGGGCGGTGGCGAAGGGGAACTTCATGGCGATGCGCCGCGCCGCCTACGCCGTGCCGCGGACGTCGGCCAAGCTGCACCGGCTGCTGGAACTGGTGGACGAGGCCGCGGGCAACGACCTCAAGGTCGTGGTCTTCTCCTACTTCCGCGACGTCATCGCCGCCGTCCACGACGCCCTGGGCGACCGCGCGCACGGCCCGATCTCCGGGGACGTCGGCACCGTCGAGCGCCAGCGGATCGTGGACGCGTTCACCTCCGCCCCCGGCCACGCCGTGCTGCTCAGCCAGATCCAGGCGGGCGGGATCGGCGTCAACCTGCAGGCCGCGTCCGTCGTGATCATCTGCGAGCCCCAGGTCAAGCCGACCATGGAGAGCCAGGCCGTGGCCAGGGCGCACCGCATGGGCCAGGTCCGCAAGGTCCAGGTGCACCGCCTGCTCACGGCCGACAGCGTCGACCAGCGCATGCTCGACATCCTCCGCGGCAAGGCCGGCCTCTTCGACGTGTACGCCCGCCGCAGCGCCCTGGCCGAGTCCACCCCCGACGCGATCGACATCTCCGAGCAGGCGCTGGCCCGCCACATCGTCGAGGAGGAGCAGCGGCGGCTCGCGCTGGGTCCCGCCGGCGGTGCGGGAGCCGTTCAGGACGTGACGAAGGCCAGCAGGTCGGTGCCGAACTCGTCCTTGTAGGCGCCGACCAGGCCGTGCGGACGGCCGGGGTAGACCTTCAGGGTGGCGTCCTTGATGAGTTTCGCCGACTTCAGGCCGGCGGCGCCGATGGGCACGATCTGGTCGTCGTCACCGTGCGCGACCAGCGTCGGGACGTCGAAGCGCTTGAGGTCCTCGGTGAAGTCGGTCTCGGAGAACTGCTTGACGCAGTCGTACGCGCCCTTGAGGCCCACCTGCATGCCCCACATCCAGAACGCGTCGCGCGCGCCCTGCGACACCTGTGCACCGGGCCGGTTGAATCCGAAGAAGGACATGCTGAGGTCCCGGTAGAACTGCGAGCGGTCGGCCGCGACACCCGCGCGGATGCCGTCGAACACGTCGATCGGCAGGCCGTCGGGGTTGGCGTCCGTCCTGACCATGATCGGCGGGACCGCGCCCAGCAGGACCGCCTTGGACACGCGGGAGGTGCCGTGCCGGCCGATGTAGCGGGCCACCTCGCCGCCGCCGGTGGAGTGGCCGACCAGGATCGCGTCCCGCAGGTCGAGGGTCTCGACGAGCTTGGCGAGGTCGTCGGCGTAGGTGTCCATGTCGTTGCCGTGCCAGGGCTGCCCGGAGCGGCCGTGCCCGCGGCGGTCGTGGGCGACGGCGCGGAAGCCGTGCTCCGCGACCAGCATCATCTGGTCGTCCCAGGTGTCGGCGTTGAGCGGCCAGCCGTGGCTGAAGACGACCGGCCTGCCCGCGCCCCAGTCCTTGTAGAAGATCTGGGTGCCGTCGTCGGTGGTGATGAAGCTCATGGTGCCTACCTCGAAGCGCTGGGCGAACCGGACATGCTTCGACGGTAGGCAGCCGGAAGCCCTCCCAATCGGCCGGAAGGCCCCATCACCGGAAATCCGATCACATACTTAACCGCTCTTGACCCGGGCCGGCGCTTTGCGAGGGTCCTCCTCCACGGATCCGTCCCCGGAGGGACGCCCGGCCGGGCTCCGGACGAGACGCCTTCCGAGACGCCGGCCCGGGTCCTCGATCAGGCGGTGGGTCAGGTGACAGAGCGGCACCAGGACGAGCAGGAACGTCCACAGGTTCGGGCTCACCCGCAGCAGCAGCGGGTGGAGCAGGTAGAGGGAGAAGCTGATCACCCCGAGGTGGGCGAGCGGCCGGGGGAACCGCCGGTGCCGCAGCGCGAACGCTCCCCCGAAGAACCCCGCGGCCAGCACGATCGCCGGTGCCCAGCCGGGGTCGTCCTTGGCGAGGAGCCCGCAGGCCGTCACCGTCAGCACGGCGGCGACGGCGGTACGCCACCGGATCGTGCCCTGCTCCGCCCGGTACACGGCGGTGCCCGCGAACATCAGGGCCAGGATCGTCAGCCCCTGCCACGCCCCGATCCGGCTGCCCAGGATCACCAGGGCCAGGCCGAGGACGCCACCGGTCACCGCGGCGGCCGTGCGCGCCGTGCCGCGCGCCCACGCCGACACGACGACGACCGCGACGACCGCGACGGCGAGGAGCGCGGCGGTCAGGTCGGCACGACCGCGGATGAGCGGGCCCGGCAGCAGCAGCCCGAGCGGTACGGCCACCACCGCCAGCACGGCCGCGACGGCGGCCGACCGGTGCGCCCGCCCCGTCGCGAACAACCCGACCGCCATCAGGTAGAACGCCATCTCGTACGAGAGCGTCCACATCACGTCGATGACGGCGGGCACGCCGAGCAGTTCCTGCAGCATCGTCAGGTTCCCCAGCGCGACGAGCGGCAGCGGACGCGTCGCCGTACCGGGATGCAACGCGAAAGCGCCGGTCCGGGCGAGCAGGAGCGCCAGGCCGAGCGCGGCCAGCAGCAGCGGCAGCAGCCTGAAGGCCCGGCCGATCCAGAAGGCCCGCAGGTCACCGCGCCGTTCCAGGGAGGCGGGGATGATGTACCCGCTGACCAGGAAGAACACGAAGACGCCCCAGGTCCCGACATCGATCCTGCGGTCCACCTCGGCCCACAGGCCCGGGACGAAGGTCCAGCCGGAGTGGTGCAGCGCGACGGCCAGCGCGGCGGGTCCGCGCAGCGCGTCCAGCCAGGCCAGCCGCGAGGGGGTCGGAGCCATTCGCCCGACTTTAGGGGATCCCGCGGACATCCGGGCGTGAACCCCCGCCCGGCTGTCGCCCGCACCACCGGGCCGTGCGACGCGGCAGGCGGCATCCCTGGTCGATGAAGGGATATTTCGCCTTCTCTCCGTTAATCGGCGGCACCGTCCCGCGGCCTTTTCGGTAAGCCATCCTCCCTGCTGAGAGTCGTTTTGCCGTTAGCAGGAACGGCCGGTGCGAGCATCGCCGGAGAGCTAGAACCGATCATGATAACTGGGGGAAAAATGCTCCGAAAACTGATCCCGGCCCTGGTCGTGGTTGCGGCCGCCGGGTCACCGGCCACCGTGACCGCGGCGTGGGGGGAGAGCACGAGGACCGCCGCGGAGGTGCGGACGGCCGCCGTGTCGGACGGGCGGTCGACCGGCACGTGCAGCCCCGGATCGCCCTGCGCGCTGGTCAACTGCGGTCCGGGACGCATCTGCGTGCCCTCGCCCAAGCACTGCTTCACCACGCCCTGCCCGCAGTACGACTGCGTGCCGATCCCGTCGATACCGAACACGGGCTACTGGCCCTCCTATCCGGGATGGCGTCCGCCGTACCCGGGCTGGCGCCCGCCCTACCCGTCGTGGCGACCGCCGTACCCGACCCAGTGGCGTCCGCCGTACCCGGGCTGGCGCCCGCCGTACCCGTCGTGGCGACCGCCGTACCCGGCTCCGCGCCCGCCGTACCCGGGGTGGCGTCCTCCGTACGCGGCGCCGATCCCTCCGGGTCCGGGTCCGCGACCGCCCTATCCGGCACCGCGGCCGCCCTTCCCCGGACCGCGCCCCGTCCACATGGGAGGCTGACAGGCCGATGACGGGCCGCCCGGGGAGCGTCGCTCGCGGTGGTTCCCGATCTCCGATCGGGACGGCCGCAGGGGCCGCGTCCGGGGCGGATCCGTCGCCGGGGGTCACACCCGCGCCGTACGGGGAACCGGGCATGCCCGGACGCGCGGAGCGGGCAGGGGAACCCGGGTCGTCAGGACGACGGCCCGGGTTCCCCCGTCTTTCCCGGGGCCGGTCACCGGGTCCCGTCCCCGGCGAGGAGACGGTCCCGCCCCCGCGGAGACCCTCCTCGTGCGGGCCGTCGCCGTGCGGGCCGTCCCGGTGCGGGCCGTCGTCGCGCGGGCCGTCCCGGTGTGAGCCGTCGCCGTGCGGGCCGTTCCCATGCGGGCCGTCGTCGCGCGGCGTCCTTGCTCAGGTCGTCGCCGTACGAGCCGTCGTCGCATGTGTCGTCCCGTACAGGTCGTCGACGAAGTCCGCGATGAGCGGGGCGATCTCGGGGAGGTTCTCCTCCAGGGCGAAGTGCCCGGTCTCGAAGAGGTGGAGCCGCGCGTCCGGCAGGTCGCGGAGGTAGGCGCGGGCTCCGGCCTCGGTGAAGAACGGGTCCCGGGTGCCCCACACGACGAGGGCGGGTGGCCGGTGCTCGCGCAGCCAGCGCTGCCACTCGGGGTAGAGGGCGACGTTCGAGTGGTAGTCCAGCGCCAGGCCGGCCTGCGCGTCCTTGCGGCCGGGAAGGTCGAGGAAGTGCTGGTCCAGGGTCCAGCCGTCCGGGGCGATGCGCTCGACGTCGGTGGTGCCCCCCTCGTACTGGTCGCGGGTCACCTCGAGCTCGAACAGCCGCCGGACGTTCTCCTCGGCCCCGGGGACACCCGGCCGGTTGGCGATCGTCTCCCGGGCCACGTCCGACAGGCCGTCCTCGTAGGCGTTGGCGTTCTGCACGATCAGACCGGCGATCCGCCCGGGGTCGCGGGTGGCCAGCCGGAGGCCGGCCGGTCCCCCGAAGTCGAAGGTGTACATCACGAACCTGTCGAGCCCCAGCGCCGACACGAACCCCTCCAGGACGTCCGCCAGCCGGTCGAAGGAGTACGTGAAGCCCTCGGGCACCTCGGTGTGCCCGAAGCCGGGAAGGTCCGGGGCGATCATCACGTACCGGTCGCCGAGGGCGTCCATCAGCCGGCGGAACTGGTGCGAGCCCGAGGGGAAACCGTGCAGCAGGAGCAGCACCGGCGCGTCCGGCGTCCCGGCGGGGCCGGTCTGCCGATAGAAGACGCGGACCCCGCCGACGTCCAGGAAGCGGTGGAACACGTGCGGAACGGTCATCCACATGCCTTTCAGAGATGATGATGCATTAGTTATAGCCAGGAGGTTTCTAATGCGTCAATCGCCGGATGTACCATTAACGGCATGATCCTGGTCGGAGAGCCGCTCGCGCTCGACCTGCTCAACACCCGGTGGCGCGACGGCGACCTGCTGGAGGAGGACGCGTCGTTCCGTGACTGGCTGGCCGCCCAGCAGGGACGCCTGACCCCGCCGGAGGCGGAGGTCGACCTCGACGCGGTACGGCGGCTGCGCCAGGCGGTCCAGGAGTGCGTCGAGCACGTCCGCGCGGGCGGCCCGCCCCCCGCCCCGGCACTGCGCGTCCTCAACGAGGCGCTGCGGCACGCGCCCGCCCACCGCGAGCTGGACTGGCCGGACGTCCTGGTCAGGCGCGGCGGCGACCCCACCGCCAGGCTGCTGGCCGAGCTCGCCGAGTCCGCCGTGGACCTGCTCGCCGGTCCCGACATCGGCAGGGTCCGCGGCTGCGCCGGGCCGGGCTGCCGGTTACTCTTCCTCCCGGCCCATCCGCGCCGTCGCTGGTGCTCGGCCGCGCTGTGCGGCAACCGGGTCCGCGTCGCCCGCTACTACCGGCGCCACAACGCGCCCGCGGACGGCGCGTCCCCGGAGTGAGAGGACACGACATGGATCTGCGGCCCTTCACCGAGGCCCACGCGACCACGGTCGCCGGCTGGCCCACCTCGGCGCGCGAGGTCGAGATGTGGTGCGCGCGGACGGAGTTCCCGCTGTCGCCCCGGACCGTCACCGGGTGGCAGCTGGACGAGGACGTCCGCTCCCACCTGCTCTTCGAGGGCCCCTCCGGCGACGGCGACCCGCTCGGCTACGGGGAGCTCTGGCTCGACACCGAGGAGGACGAGGTCGAGCTCGCCCGGCTCATCGTGGCGCCCGGCGCCCGCGGCAGGGGCGTCGGCCGGGAACTGGTGCGGGCGCTGACCGTCCTGGCCCGGGACACGGGCCTGGCGGACGTCTTCATGCGGGTCCACCCGGACAACGACCGGGCCCTGCGCTGCTACCGGGGGGCCGGTTTCCTGCCGGTCGATCCCGCGCTGGCCGCGGCGTGGAACGCCCCCCAGCCGGTCGACTACGTGTGGCTGCGGCACGCGGAGCCCGCGTCGTAGTCCGCGGAACCCGCTCGCCCTCGACATTGCACCTTTCGGTTCAGTGTCCTACACTGAACCATATGGTTCAGCAATTGGCGCTCGATCGAGCGTTCTCAGCGCTGGCGGACGCGACACGGCGGCAGATCCTGGTCCGCCTGAGCGAGGGGCCGGCATCGATCGGCGAACTGGCCGAGCCGTTCGGCATGTCGCTGACCGGCATGAAGAAACACGTCCTCGTTCTGGAGAACGCCGGCCTGGTCACCACCGAGAAGGTCGGCCGGTCGCGGCAGTGCCGCCTGGGGACCGAACGATTGGACGACGCCATGGCCTGGATCTCCTTCTACCAGCGTCTGTGGGAACGCAGGCTCGACGGGCTCGACGCCTACTTCACCCTCAGGAAAGGAACCGAACAGTGACCGCTCAGACCGGAACCGCACAGCTGCGGTTGACCCGCGTGCTCCCCGCCACCCCCGAGGAGGTCTTCGACGCCTACACCGACGCGGAGAAGCAGAAGATCTGGTTCAGCATCCTCGACGAGACCCCCGGGGTCGTCGAGATCGAGGTCGACCTGCGGGTCGGTGGCCTGCAGACCGCCGTCTGGGGACCGGATCGCGACACCCTGTTCCGCGAGACGCAGACCTTCATGGTGATCGACCCTCCGAAGCGCCTGGTCACCGAGTCCACCGGCAGCAGCCCGGACGGGACGACCATGACGACGACGGTCGAGATCACCTTCGAGGAGCACGAGAAGGGGACGCTCCTCACCGTGGTGCAGAGCGGCTTCCCCGACGCCGAGACGCGCGACTTCTTCAGCCGGCACGCCTGGGTCGGGGCGTTCGACCGCATCGAGGCCTACCTTCTCCGCCGGTGACGACCCGCACCGTACGACGGAGACGCGCGTGACCACGTCGCCCGGCGTCGACGACCGGACCCGGGAGCGGGGGCGCGACGCCGGCACGGCAGCGTCGTCGCCCCACTGCTCGCCCTTGTGACCATTCCCGTCATGACGATTCCCGCCGACCTCGACACCGTCTCCACGGTCACGCCGGCACTGTGCCACGTCGTTCTCGCGCCCGTCACGGTCGCGGGACTCCTGGCGATACGCGGGCTCGATCGCGGGCCGGACGCTTCCGTCGGGTCCGGCGGGCACGGCACGCGGCCGTAGGGCCCGGACGCCCCCGGCCACCTGCGGATCGACCACGCCGCCCACGGTCCGAATATCGGCCCCCGAAAGTTTCATCCGCTTATCAGCAGGCACATAGCGCAATAAGTCTGTGAAACATTCATTTTTTCGAAACATTCCGAAAGTTCATTGACACATTTCGTGGGCCTTCACAGAATGAGTCCCGAGTGGAGCTCTCCACACCTTCACCCGGGTGAACGATGACGGATCGCGTCTCGGCGCGGCCCTGTGACCTGCGTGTTCCGGCCGCGGCGAGCCGCGGCCGGAACACGCGCATCCCCCGTCTCCGATCGGTGTTCCAGTGGAGGAACAGACATGATCGATCGCTCTCTCGTCCTCGGCGGGCACCGGAAGCGCCGCCCGGCTCTCCGGAACGCGCTCGTCATGGGCACCGTGGGAATTCTCGTCGCGGCGTTCACCGTGGCCCTGTCGGCCCTGTCGGCCCTGTCGGTCCCGGCGGGCGCCGCGAGCACGCCCGGCGCGGTGACCGGGACGGGCCGCTCCCTCGACAGCGGCGGTAGCGGTGCCCGGGCCGACTGCAGCGCCGGATACGTCGGCCTGACCTTCGACGACGGCCCCAACCCCGGTACCACCGCCTCCCTGCTGAACGCGCTCACGTCGAACGGGTTGCGCGCCACGATGTTCAACGTCGGGCAGAACGTCCAGAACAACGCGGCACTGGTCCGGGCCCAGCGGGACGCCGGCATGTGGATCGGCAACCACAGCTGGACCCATCCCCACCTGACCCAGATGAGCGGCTCGCAGATCCAGTCGGAGCTCCAGCGGACCCAGCAGGCCCTCCAGCAGGTCACCGGCACCGCGCCGAGGCTGTTTCGGCCGCCGTACGGGGAGACCAACGCCACGGTCAGGTCGATCGAGCAGCAGCTCGGCCTCACCGAGATCCTCTGGGACGTCGACTCCCGGGACTGGAACGGCGCGAGCACCGCGCAGATCGTGCAGGCCGCGGGCACCCTGCAGAACGGCCAGATCATCCTCATGCACGACAACTACGCGACGACGATCGCCGCGATCCCGCAGATCGCCGCCGGCCTCAGGAGCCGCAACCTGTGCGCGGGCATGATCTCGCCCTCGACCGGCAGGGCCGTCGCGCCGGCCGACGGTCCCGGCCCGACGCCCACCCCGACCCCCACGCCGACGCCGACGCCCTCCGGTGGCTGCACGGCCACGATCTCCCCGGGACAGCAGTGGGGTGACCGGTTCAACCTGTCGGTCACCGTCTCGGGGACCGGCGCGTGGGTCGCCACGGTGACCGTGCGCAGCCCGCAGAGGATCATCAACACCTGGAACGGCACCCCGAGCTGGGACTCGAGCGGCACCGTCATGACGATGAGGCCCAACGGCAGCGGGAACACGTTCGGCTTCACGGTCCAGCACGGCGGGGACCGGACCTGGCCGTCCGTCTCCTGCCGCGCCGCCTGAGGCCCGCGCCGGGACCCCGTACGAGGCCGTGCGGTGTGACGGTCCCCGATCGTCCGGCGACCCCGGATCACCCCGATCGTCACACCGCACGGCCCCCCGACGAACGTGGCACCGGACCCCGCGCGCGGCCGGTGTCCACCGCCGTGACCAGCGGATGTGAAAGTTTCACCGACGGTTGACGGATGCGGTGCGACCACCCATGATCATGGTGCCTCCGGGTCAGGAGGGGGCGTCGTGTGAATGCCACTATCCGTTGCCGAGGTGCACCGATGCCAAGAACCCTGTTACGGGCCGCGTCCGCCGTTCTGCTGACGCTGGCCACCCTGAACGTCCCCGTGGCGCACGCCGACGAGGCCGATCCGGTCGCGGTGACCGTGAACGCCCGCGCCGCGCTCGCCCCCGTCCCCGAGACCGGCATCGGCACCAACCATGCGATCTGGGACACACAGCTGGGCAACGACACGACCGCCGACCTGCTCAAGGACGCGGGCGTGAAGGTGCTGCGCTATCCCGGCGGCTCGTACTCCGACATCTACCACTGGGCCGACCACACCGCTCCCGGCGGCTACGTGGCCCCCAACACCGACTTCGACACCTTCATGCGCGGCGTGCGGCGCACCGGCGCGCAGCCGATGGTGACCGCCAACTACGGCACCGGCACGGCGGCCGAGGCCGCGGCCTGGGTCCGGTACGCCAACGTCACCAAGGACTACGGCGTCAAGTACTGGGAGATCGGCAACGAGAACTACGGCAACGGCCGTTACGGCGCCGCCTGGGAGGCCGACGACCACGCCGACAAGAGCCCGGCCGAGTACGCGCGCCACGTCGTGGCCTACTCCGACGCGATGAAGGCCGTCGACCCGACCATCAAGATCGGCGCCGTGCTGACCACCCCGGCCAACTGGCCCGACGCCATCGTCGCCGACGGCGACACCGGAAGCTGGAACGACGTCGTCCTGGCCGCCGCCGGATCGAAGATCGACTTCGTGATCCTGCACTGGTACCCCGGATCCCTCGACAAGACCGGTCACATCCCCGACATGATCGACCTCACCCGGCGGCAGATCGCCAGGCACGTCGGAGCGGGCTCGGAGCGGATCGGCATCGCGATGACCGAGTTCAACACCGGGTCGAACACCAACGGCACCAACACCCAGCCCGGCGCGCTGGCCGCGGCCGACGCCTACGCGACGCTGCTGGCCAACGGGGTGTTCACGGTCGACTGGTGGAACGTCCGCAACGGCATCGGCACCGTCACGCAGGTCGAGGGGCACACCGACTACGGCGACTTCGGCCTGCTGTCCAGCGGGACGTGCACCGCCGACGGCAGCGTCTGCGAGCCGGCGGTGAACACGCCCTTCGCGCCGTACTACGCGCTGCAGATGGTGAGCAGGTTCGCCCGCTCCGGTGACCGGTTCATCCGGGCCGCGACCGACGAGGCGAAGGTCACCGCGCACGCCGTGCGCCGCGCCAACGGCGACCTGGCCGTCATGCTGATCAACACGTCGTCCGACACGTCCTACCCCGTCACGATCGACTACTCCGGCTTCAGCCCCGCGCCCGGCGCTCCCACCGTGCTGACGCACACCAACGGCGCCACGAGCATCACCGAGTCGGCCACGGGCAGCGCGACCGGCCGGACGCTGCCGCCGCTCTCGCTGACCACGCTCGTCCTGCGTCCCTCCTCCGTCCAGGCCGGCCTGCCGGGCGCGCCGGGGCAGCCGACGGTCTCGAACGTGACGGACACCACCGCCACGATCTCCTGGCCCGCCGCCTCCGCCGGTACGCGCCCGGTCGTGAAGTACGAGGTCAGCCGCCAGAACGGGGCCGTCAGCGAGCAGGTCGGCGAGACGGGCGGCACCTCGGTCACCGTGAACAACCTGAAGCCGGGCACGCGCTACACGGTCAACGTGATCGCCCGGGACGGCGGCGGCGGCACCTCCGCCCCCTCCGCGCCGCTGACGTTCACGACCGGCACCCCCGCCTCCAGCACGTGCTCGGTACGCCTGACCAAGCAGTCCGACTGGGCCAACGGCTACGTCGGCGCCATCGACATCACCAACAACGGCGCGCCGGTCAACGGCTGGACCCTGACCTTCGGCTGGCCCAGGACGTGGCAGAGCCTGGGCAGCGGCTGGGGCGCCGTCTGGACGCAGACCGGGCAGAACGTCAAGGTCGTCAACGAGCCCGGAAACGGCTCGCTGGCCACCGGCGCGACGGCCACGGTCGGCTTCGTCGGCAACTACAGCGGCCCGAACACGCTGCCCTCCGTCTTCACCCTCAATGGAACCGTCTGCACGACCCGCTAGCGGCGACGGGGGCCGTCCCGCCTGGACGGCCCCCGTCACCCGGTAATGGCGTTGACAACCCTCGCGTCCCGCTCGTACGGTTGACAGGTCCCCGTCGTCGTCGATCGGAGCCAGGACGTTGTACGTCTGAGGTCTGAGACACCGTGCCGCGCAGCGACCCTCCGTCGCTGTCCGTGTGCTCGCGTGCGACCTCGGCCGCAGAGCCGTCCGCCCGACCGGGACCTGTCTCCCCTCACGGTGTCTCCATCCGTTGCCCTGCTCTTCTCGCAACGACCGGAGGCCTCCATGTCTCATACCCCCACCTTTGTCACCTGCTCGTCCCTCTCCTTCGCCTGGCCCGACGGGACGACCGTCTTCGACGGCCTCCAGCTGGCCGTCGGCCCCGGCAGGACCGGCCTGATCGGGCTCAACGGCTCGGGGAAGTCGACCCTGCTGCGGCTGCTGGCCGGTGAGCTCACTCCTTCCGCGGGCACGGTCAAGGCCTCCGGCGACATCGGGTACCTCCCGCAGACCGTCGTCCTCGACACCGGCCTGCGGGTGGACCAGGCCCTCGGCATCGCCGCCGTACGGGCCGGGCTGCTCGCCATCGAGGCGGGCGACACGAGCGAGGAGCACTTCGCCGCGGTCGGCGACGACTGGGACGTCGAGGAACGGGCCCGCGCCACCCTCGACCAGCTCGGGCTCGGGCACATCGGCCTCGACCGCACCGTCGGCGAGCTGTCGGGCGGCGAGTGCGTCCTGCTCCGGCTCGCCGCGCTGCTGCTGGCCCGCCCCGCCGTCCTGCTGCTGGACGAGCCCACCAACAACCTCGACCTGGTCGCCAGGGAGCGGCTGTACGCGGCCGT
Organism: Streptosporangium sp. NPDC050855; assembly: GCF_044456585.1. Classification (NCBI taxonomy): domain Bacteria; kingdom Bacillati; phylum Actinomycetota; class Actinomycetes; order Streptosporangiales; family Streptosporangiaceae; genus Streptosporangium; species Streptosporangium sp. NPDC050855. The sequence goes on along the minus strand of NZ_JBITFY010000001.1, from coordinate 29,754 downwards.
GGACTCCTGGTCGGGGGTGATGGTCGTGGTCAGCCACGACCGCGCCCTGCTGGAGCGGGTCGACCGGATCGCGGACCTGCGCGACGGCGAGGTGCGCTGGTACGGCGGGACCTACTCGGCCTACGAGGAGGCGCTGGCCCAGGAGCAGGAGGCGGCCGAGCGGATGGTCCGCGTCGCCGAGGCCGACGTGCAGCGGCAGAAGCGGGAGCTGGCCGACGCCCACGTGAAACTGGCCAGGCGGGTTCGGTACGGCCAGAAGATGTACGACACGAAACGGGAGCCGCGGGTCGTCATGAAGGCGCGCAAGCGCGCGGCCCAGGTGTCCGCGGGCAAGCACCGGATCATGCACTCCGAGAAGCTCGCGGAGGCCAGGGAGCGCCTCGACGAGGCGGTGGAGGCCGTACGGGACGACGACGAGATCAGGATCGAGCTGCCGCGCACCGCCGTCCCGCCGGACCGGGCGGTCCTGACCCTGCGCGACCTGCGCCTGCGGTACGGAGCCCCGGCCGGCGGGACCTTCGGGCAGGCGGGCGGCGGGCTCCAGGTCCACGGCCCGGAACGGATCTCCCTGACCGGGCGCAACGGCTCGGGCAAGACGACGCTGCTGCGCACGATCGCCGGAGAGCTGGAGCCGGTCTCCGGACAGGTGCAGGTCCACGTCCCGCTGCGGTTCCTGCCGCAGCGGCTCGACATCCTGGACGACTCCCTGAGCGTGGCCGGGAACGTGGCCCGTTTCGCGCCCGGGGCGACGAACAACGCGATCCGTGCCCGGCTCGCGCGCTTCCTCTTCCGGGGGGCGAGCGCCGACCGGCCGGCCGGCACCCTGTCGGGCGGGGAGCGTTTCCGCGCCTCACTGGCGGCACTGCTGCTGGCGGAGCCCGCGCCACAGCTGCTGCTGCTGGACGAGCCGACCAACAACCTGGACCTGGCGAGCACCAGGCGGCTCACGGAGGCGCTGCGCGCGTACGAGGGCGCGCTGATCGTCGCGAGCCACGACGCGCCGTTCCTGGACGCGATCGGCATCACCCGCCGGCTGACCCTCTGACCCACGGGCGACCGGCTCTCCCCCGGAGGGCCGGCCGTCCCCTCACCGGGGTCCGCGGCCGTGGACGTGATCCTCCCCGCCGGGCACGGCCTGCCCGGCGGGGAGGATCACGTCCTCTCGTTCCGCCGTCGTCCGTTCCGCCGTCGTCAGGCCGGAACCATCGGCCGGGTCTCCTCCTCGGCCTCGTCGTTCCTGTCCGCGCGGGCGGGCAGGAGCAGGGCGGCGACGACCACGGCCACGGACAGCGCCGCGCCGATGATGAAGGCCAGCCGCATGCCGCCGAGGTCGGCGAGCACCTTCGTGGCCCCCTCGGACACCAGGGTCTCGGATCGCGCGCTCATCACGGTGACCACGAGCGCGGTGCCGATGGCCGCGGCCACCTGCTGCAGCGTGCTCAGGATCGAGCTGGCGTGGGAGTAGAGCGGCGACGGGACCGCGCCGAGCCCGAGGGTGAACACCGGGGTGAACGTCGCGGCCAGGCTCACCATCAGCAGCGCGTGCAGGCCGAGGAGCTGCCAGATCGGCATGGTCATCGTGATCTGGGTGAAGCCGGTGAGCGCGAGCGTGATCCCGATCGCCCCGGGGATCACCAGGACCCGGCCGCCGAACCGGTCGAACAGGCGGCCGATGGTCGGGCCGAGCAGCCCCATCGCGAGACCGCCCGGCATCACGAGGAGGCCGGTCTCCAGGGCGCTGAGGCCGCGGACGTTCTGCAGGTACAGCGGCAGCAGGATCATGGATCCGAGCATGGCCATGAAGGCCACCGACATCAGGATCAAAGCGATCGTGTAGGTGCGGTGGCGCAGGGTGCGCAGGTCCAGCAGCGGCACGTCGCGCTTCTGCAGCGACAGCTGGCGGAACACGAAGACCACGATGGCGGCCAGGCCGGCCGCCACGATCGTGACGGCGGTGCCGGTGTCGCCGCCCTCGAACCGGCTGAGCCCGTAGACCAGGCCGCCGAAGCCCGCGGCCGCGGTCACCACGCTCAGCCAGTCGACGGTGCTGTACTTGGGCTCGCCGACGTTCTTGAGCTGCTTCAGCCCGAACCAGGTGATCACGGCGGCGATGGGGAACACCACGGCGAACAGCAGCCGCCAGGATCCGAACTGCAGGATCACCCCCGAGACCGTCGGGCCCATGGCGGGCGCGACCGAGATGGCCAGGGAGAGGGTGCCCATCACCCGGCCCCGGTCCTCCTCGGGCACCACCTGCATCAGCGTGGTCATCAGCAGCGGCATCATCACCGCCGTACCGGACGCCTGGATGATGCGGGCGCCCAGCAGCACCTCGAACGAGGGCGCGACGGCGGCCAGCGCGGTGCCGAGCAGGAACAGGCTCATCGCGGTGGCGTACGCGCCCCGGGTGGACACCCGTTGCAGGAACCAGCCGGTGATCGGGATGACGGCGGCCATGGTCAGCATGAAGGCGGTCGAGAGCCACTGCGCGGTCTGCTCGGTGATGTTCAGCGCGCCCATCAGCCGCGGGATCGCGTTGATCATGATGGTCTCGTTGAGGATGACCACGAACGTGGCGAGCACCAGCAGCCGGATCACGGGCGGGGTGCGACCCGGGGCGGTGGTCGCTTGCTTGGCGGGTGAGTCGGTCTGCGGGGTCGACACGGTTCCTCGATCTGGATCGTCGGGCATGGCACGGTCATGGCTGGCGTCCCAGCCGGGGGTCTCACAAGAAGTCGTGGTCATGTCAGAGTGACGGACAGCACCGACAAAACTCATCGCCCTACCCCAGCATTTCGGCAAGTTACGGGAGATGTCATCCGGTTTTCACCGGCGGACGACGCCCCCGATCACGTGCAAGCACCCTCGTGACGCCTCGTGGCCTGCGAGAACGTCCCGCACACGGGTTCCTGGGGCGATGGGGCCGCCCCGGGGTGAGAATCTCGGACCGGGAGCGGGCTCCGATCCCGGACGACCGGCCCGTCCCGCCGCCGGACGCCCCGGAGCCCTGGAGCCCTGGAGCCCTGGAGCCCTGGAGCCCTGGAGCTCCGGTGCCCCGGTGCCCCGATGCCCTGGTGGAGCGACGCCCGGGTTCCGGGGTGACATGTCCGTAAGCTGAGGGTGTGTCTCCCGTACTGGTCCTGCTCGACGGCGTCCGCTGGCAGGGTGCGCGCGTGATCGGTGATCGCGCGCGGACCCTGCTGGCCGTGCTCGCCCTGCACGGGCGGGCCGGGGTCGGTGACGAGCGCCTGATCGAGGAGCTGTGGCCCGACGAGGCCCCGGCCAACCCGGCGAAGGCGCTGCAGGTGGTCGTCTCGCGTACCAGGGCGGCGACCCATGCCGACGTCGTGGTGCGGATCCCGCGCGGCTACCGGCTCGGGCTGCCCGCCGGCCAGGTGGACGCGCTGCTGCTCGACGCGCTGGTGGAGCAGGCACGGGCCGCGCTCGGCGAGGACGACACCGAGCTCGCCCGCCGACGTGCCGAGGAGGCCCTGGACCTCGCGGCCGGCGGCCCGGACGGCGCCACCGGCCCGCTCGCCGAGCTCAGGGACGCCGCGGCGGGCCGGGCGGCCGAGGCGCGGCGGGTGGCGGCGATCGCGCGGGGCCGGAGCGGCGCCCACGAGAGCGCGCTGCCGCTGCTGGAGGAGGCCGCGGCCGACCGGCCGCACGACGAGGAGCTGCTCGCCTGCCTGCTGCGCAGCGAGGCCGCCGTACGGGGTGCCGCCGCCGCCCTGGAGCGCTACGAGCGGTACCGCGCGGGCGTGGCCGCGCGGCTCGGCACCGCACCGGGGCCCGAGCTGGCCCGCGTGTACGCCGGGCTCCTCGCCGCCGACCGGCCGGTGCGCGAGGGCATCCTGTTCGACGGCTCCTCGCTGCTCGGCCGTGACGGCGACATCCGCGCGGTGCACGCCCTGCTGCAGACGAACCGGGTGATCTCCATCGTCGGCCCCGGCGGGCTGGGCAAGACGCGGCTGGCCCATGTCGTCGGCAGGAACGCCGCGCAGCCCGTCGCCCACTTCGTCGAGCTCGTCGGCGTCTCCTCCCCGGAGGGCGTGGTGGGCGAGGTCGGGTCGGCGCTCGGGATCCGGGACTCGGTCAGCGGGCGCCGCGCCATGACCACCGCGCAGCGCTCCGACGTCCGCGCCCGGATCGCCCGGCATCTCGACCAGGCCCCGGCGCTGCTGATCCTGGACAACTGCGAGCACGTGATCGGGGCCGTCGCCGACCTGGTGTCGTTCCTGACCGTGACGACCCGCGACCTGCGGGTGCTCGTCACCTCGCGCGCCCCCCTGTCGATCCCCGCCGAACGCGTCTACCCGCTCGGCGAGCTGCCCGCGGGCGACGCGGTCGAGCTGTTCCGCCAGCGCGCCACGGCCGCCCGCCCGGACGTGCGGATCGGCGAGGGAGCGGTCGAGGAGGTCGTCGCCCGCCTCGACGGACTGCCGCTGGCGATCGAGCTGGCCGCGGCCAGGGTACGGACGATGTCGGTGGAGGAGATCGCGCGGCGCCTGGCGGACCGGTTCGCCCTGCTGCGCGGCGGGAACCGCACGGCCCCCGACCGGCACCGGACGCTGCTCGCGGTCATCGACTGGTCATGGAACCTGCTCCAGGAGCCGGAACGGCGGGCGTTGCGGTGGCTGTCGCTGTTCGGCGACGGTTTCACGCTGGCCGCGGCCGAGCACGTCCTCGGCCCGGACGCGCTGCGCGCCGTGGACGCGCTGACCGAGCAGTCGATGCTGAGCGTCCGCGAGACGGCGTACGGACTGCGTTACCGGATGCTGGAGACCGTCAGGGAGTTCGGACGGATGCGGCTGGAACAGGCCGGGGAGAAGGAGGCCGCCCGGCGGGCGCAGCGGGCCTGGGCGACGTCGTACGCCCTCGGACACGCCTTCGAGCTGTTCGGCCCGGCGCAGTTCGCGGCGGCCGACGCGTTGGGCGCCGAGGAGGGCAACCTCGCCGACCTGCTCCGCCAGGCCCTCGGCGAGACCGATCCGGCCACGACGGTGCAGTTGCTGACCGGTGTCGGCGCGCTGTGGTCGGTCCGCGGCGACCACTCCCGCATCCTCGTCCACCAGGACGCGATCACCGAGGTGGTCACCGGCTGGACGCCGCCGCCGCACCTCGTCCAGCCGGCCAGGGTCGCCGCGGTGGTCACGCTCATGAACATCGCGATCGCCACCGACCGCCGTGCCGGTCCGCTGTACGACCTGCTGCGGGCACTGCCCGTCGACGACACGATGAACTCCCGCGTGGTGGCGATGGCCACGGTGCTGCTCGCGTGCGACGAGGCCGGCCGCGACGGCATGCGCCGGCGGCTGGCGGAGCTGCGCCGGAGTCCCGACCACGACGTGGCCGTCGCGGCGACGCAGATGAGCATCCACGTCCTGGAGAACGCGGGGGACGTGACCGGGGCGATCGAGGCCGCCGAGCGGACGCTGACGATGCTCCGCGAGGACGAGGGACCGTGGGCCACGGCGATCACGCACGCCATACTGGCCCACCTGAGCATGCAGGTCGGCGACCGCCGCCGGGCGGTCGGGCACGCGCGGACCGCCGTCCCGGTGCTGAGCCGGCTCGGCGCCGGCGACGACGAGACCCAGCTCCGCTCGGTGCTGCTGGTCTCCGCGCTCGCCGACGGCGACCTCGACGCGGCCGAGACCGAGCTCGCCGAGATCACCCGGATCAACGACAACGAGGCGGTGCTCAGCGGGGTGGCGACCGGCTCGCTGTGCGCGGCCGAGATCGCCCTCGCCCGCGGCGAGACGGCCGCCGCGCTCGCGCAGTACCGCCTGGCCGTCCAGCGGGCGCACGCCCTGCGCCTGCCGGGGGTGCCGGGCACGGAGCTCACACCGTGGTCGGTCGCCGCGATGTCGGTCGCCCTGACGGCGTACGCGCACCACGCCTCGCAGCAGGACGTCCGGTACGGCGAGGAGCTGTTCGCCGCCGTCGGGGACTGCGACCTGCTGGCCGCGGAGAACCCGGTCCTGGACTACCCGCTGTGCGGCTCGATGCTGTTCGCGCTCGGTTCCTGGGGGCTGCTGCGCGGGGCCGTGGCCCCGGGCGACGCGATCAGGCTGCTGGTGCTGGCCGAGCGGTTCGCGTACCACGGCAGCCTGCCCAGCATGACCTTCGGGCGGATCGAGCCGTACGCGGAGCGGGCCGCGCCCGGGATGACGGCCGTCCTGCGGGCCGGGTACGGCGACCGGCGCGGCCCCGACCTGCTCGGCGAGGCGCGGGGCCTCGTCGAGCGGATCCGCGACCGTGACGGGGGGAGGTCACATGTGCCGCTTGTAGCTGCGCACCGACAGCGGCGCGAAGACCGCGATGACGACCAGGCCCGCCAGGAGCGTCCAGGCCACCTCTCCGCTGACGACGCCCCTGTTGGCGAGGTCGCGCGCGGCCGTGACCAGGTGTGAGACCGGGTTGACCCGTACGAACGCGGCCAGCCAGCCGGGCAGGGTCTCGACGGGCACGAACGCGTTCGACAGGAACGTCAGCGGGAACAGGATCATCATCGAGATGCCCTGTACGGCCTGGGCGCTCCGGGCGATCGTGCCGACCCAGGTGAAGACCCACGCGAGCGACCAGCCCGTGAAGATCGCCAGCAGGATCGCGGCGAGCACGCCGCCCGCCCCGCCGCCCGGGCGGTAGCCCATCACCAGGCCCATGCCGAAGGTCAGGGTGGCCGCGATCGTGTAGCGCAGCAGGTCGGCCACCATCGGGCCGGCGAGCGGCGCGATCCGGGCGATCGGCAGCGACTTGAACCGGTCGAAGACGCCCTTCTCCAGGTCCTCGCGGAGCTGGGTGCCCGTGGCCATGCACGTCGTCAGCACGGTCTGGGCGAGGATGCCGGGGATCATCAGCGGAAGGTAGCTCTGCACGTCCCCGGTTATGGCGCCGCCGAAGATGAAGGCGAACATCGCGGTGAACAGGATCGGCTGCAGTGCCACGTCGAACAACTGCTCGGGGTTGCGGCGCATCTTCTTGAGCGCCCGCCACGCCATCATCAGGGTCTGGCCGACGGTCTCCCCGAGCGAGACGCGCCGCCGGGCGGCCGCCACGCGTTCGGCGGTACGGACCGTCCGGCCGGTGGGTGCGATCACGGTGCTCATCGGTTCTCCTTCGTGCCGGTCTCGCGACCGCCGCTCTCGTGGTCGCCGCTCTCGTGGTCGCCTCTCTCGTGGCCGCCGGTCTCGTGGTCGCCTCTCTCGCGGCCGCCCGTGTCGTGGCCACCCGTCGCGCCGCCGGTCTCGTGGCCGGTGAGGGCGAGGAAGACCTCGTCCAGGCTGGGTTTGGCCACGCTCACCGAGGTGATCGACACCCCGGCGGTACGCAGCGCGATCAGTACGTCCGCGGCCAGGTCGGCCTGGTCGAGGGCGACGTTGAGGCGGCCCCGCTCCGGGCTGAGGACCGGGTCGGAGCCCAGGACGCGCCGCACCACCTCCACCGCGGCGGGCACCTCGTCCGGTTCGGCGAGCAGCAGCTGGAGGGTGGAGTCGCCGACCGCGGTCTTCAGCTCGTCGGGGGTGCCCTCGGCGACCTTGCGGCCGTGGTCGATGACGGCGACGCGGTCGGCGAGCTGGTCGGCCTCGTCCAGGTACTGCGTGGTCAGCAGCACCGTGCAGCCGTCGGCGACCAGGTCGCGGATGGTGTCCCACATCTGGCCGCGCGTGCGCGGATCGAGACCGGTGGTCGGCTCGTCGAGGAAGATCAGCGGTGGCCTGGTGATCAGGCTGGCCGCCAGGTCGAGGCGACGGCGCATGCCGCCGGAGAACTGCGAGATCGGCCGGTCGGCGGCCTCCTCCAGGCCGAAGCGGCCCAGCAGGTCCGTGGTGACGCTCCGGGCGCGCGGCGCGGCGACGCCCTGAAGGCGGCTGAAGAGCCAGAGGTTCTCACGGGCGGTCAGGTTCTCGTCGACCGACGCGTACTGCCCGGTGACGCCGACCAGCTGCCGGATCACGTGGGGGTTTCCGGCCACGTCGATCCCGAAGATCTCGGCGCGGCCCGCGTCGATCCTCAACAGGGTGGCCAGCATCCGCAGCATGGTGGTCTTGCCGGCGCCGTTGGGGCCGAGGACGCCGAAGATCTCCCCCGGGCGTACCTCCAGGTCGATCCCGTCGACGGCACGGTGCCCGCCGAACGTCTTCACCAGCCCTTCCGCGCGTACGGCCGGACCGTCGTCTCCGCCGAGGGCCGGACCGCCCCCGGTACGTCCGAGTTCTGTGATGCTCATGGCCCCACCCTCGGCGACGCCGGTTTCACGACGCCCTCGGCCGGGTTTCACCGGTTGCCGGGAGGCTGCGCGAGCCCCTTCCCCGTCCGGGTGCCGCGCGCGGGACCGCGGCTTCTCACGGAGTTCCCAGGCGGAGTTTGTAGCACTTTCAACTTAAATCTATGAGTATGGGGTGATGGAGCGTGCGCCGCAGGGGGCCGAGGCGGCCGAGGCTCGGGGAGCCGTGGCCGGACGGACCCGGCGGTTCGCCGCCGGGGGTGGCGTCCTCGTCGTCGTGGCGCTGCTCGCGTACTGGCTGGGGAGCGGTGGCGGGGACGGCCGGGAGGCCGCACCCGTGCCGAGCGCGACGCCGACGCCCGGCGCGGCGCTCACGGTGCCCGACGTCTTCAGGAGGGTCGGGCCGTCGGTGGTGGTCGTCCAGGCCGGCAAGTCGCTCGGGACCGGGGTGATCGCGGCCGAGGACGGGACGATCCTGACGGCGTACCACGTCGTCGAGGACGCGTCGGGCAAGGGCACCCCCGGCAAGGGCGCCTCGGGCAAGGGCGACGGGGACGTCACCGTGACGTTCGCCGACGGCACCCGGGCGAAGGCCGTCGTCGCCTCGTCGGATCCGAAACGTGACATCGCGACCCTACGGCCCGCGAAGCTGCCGGAGATCCTCGTCCCGGCGACGCTCGGTGGTGCCGCGGCCGTGGGCGCGCCCGTCGTGGCGATCGGCAACCCGCTGGGCCTGACCTACAGCGTCTCCACCGGCGTCGTGTCCGGCCTGAACCGGAGTGCCGCCCGCATCGACAAGGGCCGCGGCCTGAGCGGGCTCATCCAGTTCGACGCCTCCGCGAACCCGGGCAGCTCCGGCGGCCCCCTGCTGGACGCCCGCGGCCTGGTCATCGGGATCGTCGTCTCCATCGCCGACCCGGGAGGCGACGAGGCGTTCGCGGGCATCGCGTTCGCGGTGCCGATCGGCGCGGCCCTGGGCGGTGGTGACGGCGACGGACCACCGGGCGACGGACCCCAGATCTGACGAAGCGCCACGACGCCACGACGTCACGAGAAGGAACACCACATGACCTCGACCACGTCCCCCGATCCGGCCCATCCACTCGAACACGTGCTCTTCGAGGTCAAACGCACCATCGTCGGACAGGACGTCCTGCTGGAGCGCATGGCCGTCGCGCTGGTCGCCGACGGCCACCTGCTCGTCGAGGGCGTGCCGGGACTGGCCAAGACCCTCGCGGTGAGGTCGCTGGCCGCCGCGATCGACGGGAGCTTCCAGCGCGTCCAGTTCACCCCCGACCTGGTGCCGGCCGACCTCGTGGGCACGCGGGTCTACCACCAGCACTCCGGGGAGTTCAGGACCGAGCTCGGCCCGGTGTTCGCGAACCTCCTGCTGGCCGACGAGATCAACCGCGCCCCCGCCAAGGTGCAGAGCGCCCTGCTGGAGGTGATGCAGGAGCACCAGGTGACGATCGGCCGCGAGACGTTCCGGGTGCCCGAGCCGTTCCTGGTCATGGCGACGGAGAACCCGATCGAGTCGGAGGGCACCTACCCGCTGCCCGAGGCGCAGGTCGACCGTTTCATGATGAAGGTGATCGTCGACTACCCGACGCAGACCGAGGAACAGGCGATCGTCACGCGGGCGCTGCGCCCGCCCGAGCCGCCGCAGCCGATGGTGACGGCCGGGGACCTGATGGCGATGCGGGACCGCGCCCGGCAGGTCTACGTCGATCCGGCGATCGTCGACTACGCGGTACGGCTGGTCTCCGTGACGCGCTCCCCGGCGACGGCCGGGCTCGGCGAGCTGGAGCGGTACGTCACCCACGGGGCCAGCCCGAGGGCGTCCATCGCGCTCGTCACGGGCGCGCGGGCGCTGGCGTTCCTGCGCGGCCGCGACTACGTCCTGCCGCACGACCTGTCCGAGCTCGCGCTCGACGTGCTGCGCCACCGTCTGGTGCTCTCCTACGAGGCCCTCGCGGACGACGTCGACGCCGACACGATCGTCACCGGGGTGCTCGGGGCCGTCCGGGTGCCCGACGTCGTCCTGCAGAAGCGCTGAGCGCCGTGGCCACCGCCTCCGAGAGGCTCCTGCTCCGCCTGGAGTGGAAGGTCGTCCGCAGGCTCGACGGCCGGCTCCAGGGCGCCCACCGCACCGCGCACCGCGGCTCCGGGATCGACTTCACCGGGTTGCGCGCCTACGGCGACGGCGACGACGCCCGGAACATCGACTGGAACGTGACCGCACGGCTGGACGAGCCGTACCTGCGGGTGTTCACCGAGGACCGGGAGCTGACGGTGTGGCTCGTCCTCGACCGGTCGGCGTCGATGGCGGCCGGCCGGCCCGGACGCGGCAAGCACGACGTGCTCGCCGAGCTCGCCCTCGCCCTCGCCCGGTTGTTCGGCCGGGGCGGCAACCGCGTCGGCGCCCTGCTGTTCGACACCGGGACGCCGCGCGTCGTGCCGCCCGGCACCTCCCGGCGGCACGCGCTGCGGATCGGCGCCGAGCTGGAACGCACCTCCACGTCGCCCGGTGCCGGCTCCGGGGCACGCGGTGGCCGTACCTCCGGGGTGCGCGGCCGTATCTTCGGAGCACGCGGTGCCGGCTCCGGGGCGGGCGGCGGCCGTACCTCCGGGGCGCGCGGCACCACCACCGACCTGGCGGAGATGCTGGACGCGGCCGGACGGCTCGCGCGCCGCCGCGCGCTCATCGTCGTGCTGTCGGACTTCATCGGCGACGGCGACTGGGAGCGCTCGCTGCAGCGCCTGGCGCGGCGGCACGAGGTGGTCGCCCTGCGGATCGTGGACACGGCCGACGACGTGCTGCCCGAGGCCGGGCTGATCGTGGTCGAGGACGCCGAGACCGGCGAGCAGCTCGTCGTCGACTCCGCCGACCCGCTGCTGCGGGTCCGCTTCCGCGCCGCCGTCGACGCCCGCGACGCCCGGCTCGAGGCGGGCATGCGCCGGGCCGGGGTGCCCGTCCACCGCGTCGACACCGACCGCGATCTGGCCGAGGCGCTCGTCGAGGTCGTCGCCCGGACCCGGGACCGGTCGCGGTGACGGAGTTCACCGGGGCCGCCGGGGTCCTCGACGTCGTCGAGACCACCGAGGTCGTCGAGACCACCGAGACCACCGGGGTCACCGAGGTCGCCGACGTCGCCGCGCAGGGCACGAGACCGGTGAGGGAGGCCCCGTGACCCTGTCCTCCCCGCTGCTGCTCGCCGTCGGGCTGCTCGTCACGGCCGCGCTCGCCTGGGCGGCCGTCGTCTCGGCGCGCCGCCGCACGGCCGCCCTCACCGCCGCCGGGGTCGTCGTGCCGGGCGGCCGCCGGGCGTACCTCGGGGTGGGCCTGACGATCGCCGGCGTCGCGGTGCTCGCGGTCGCCGTCGCCGGACCGGCGGCCATGGTGCCGGTCCCGCGGACCGCGGGGACCGTCGTCCTGGCCATGGACGTCTCCAACAGCATGGGTGCCGACGACGTCGCGCCCACCCGGCTGGCGGCCGCGCAGCGGGCTGCCCGCGCGTTCGTGACGGCGCAGCCCGACAGCGTCGACATCGGGGTCGTCGCGTTCGAGCGGGGCGCGCTCACCACCGCGCGGCCCGACGCCGACCACTCCGTCGCGCTCAAGGCCATCGACCGGCTGAGGATCACCGGTGGCACCTCGCTGGGCACGGCCATCACGGCCTCCCTGTCGGCGATCACCGGCAGGCAGGTCGCCGTCGGCCGCGACGGCACCGCGCCCGACATCGGCTACTGGCCGTCCGCGACGATCGTGATGTTCTCCGACGGCCAGAACCAGGGCGCGGACATCGAACAGGCCGCCACCGTGGCCCAGCGGGCGGGCGTCCACGTCCACACCGTCGGGGTCGGCACCACGGCCGGGGCGACGGTGAAGGTCGACGGCTACCACCTGCAGACCTCGCTCGAGGAGGGCACCCTCACCTCGATCGCGCAGACCACCGGCGGCACCTACCACCCCGCCTCCGACGCGGCGCGGCTCGACGGGATCGCCGACACGATCGACCTGCGGCTCACCGTCTCCGACGAGCCGCTGCCCCTCGCCGGCGGGCTGACCGGGCTCGCCCTCGCGCTGCTCACCGCGGGCGCGGCGCTCACCGTGCTCCGGTCCGGACGGGTGATCTGAATGTCCTTCTCATGGCCGTGGGCACTGCTGTCCCTTCTGGTCGTCCCGCTGATCCTCGCCCTCCGCGAGTGGGCACGGCGCCGTCGCCGGCGGGCCGCCGTGCGCGTCACCTCGATCGCGCTCGTGCGCAGCGCCCTGCCCGGCCGTACGCGCTGGACCCGGAAGATCCCCACGGCACTGTTCCTGGCCGGGCTCGCGCTGCTCGGGGTCGGGGCCGCGCGGCCGCAGGCGTCGGTCCCGGTACCGCAGACGTCGGTGACGATCCTGCTCGCGCTCGACACCTCCGGCTCCATGTGCTCCACGGACGTAGACCCCAACCGTCTCACCGCCGCGCGGAAGGCCGCCGCCGAGTTCATCGAGTCGCAGCGGGGCGGGCCGCGCATCGGCCTGGTCACCTTCGCGGGCAGCGCGGGCCTGCTCGTCCCGCCCACCGACGACACCGACGCACTGGTCAAGGCGCTGGACGGCCTCACCGTGTCCCGCGGTACCGCGATCGGGCAGGCCGTGCTCACCTCGATCGACGCGATCGCGGAGGCCGACCCGTCGGTCGCCCCCACCGGGGCGGACCCGAACCCCGTGGGCGGGGCGGGCTACGCCGGTGCCGCGATCGTCGTGCTCACCGACGGCGCCAACACCCAGGGCGTCGACCCCAAGGTCGCCGCCCGGGAGGCGGCCCTGCGCCGCGTCCGTGTCTTCCCCATCGGTTTCGGCACCACCGAACCGGCCCCGATGGTCTGCGAGAACTCGCAGTTCGACGGCCAGGGCTTCGGCCGCTGGGGCGGCTCCGGTGGCCGGGGCGGGTTCGACAGGGGCCGCAGCCCCCGCACCATCGACGAGCCCGCGCTCAAGCAGATGGCCCAGGCCACCGGCGGCTCCTACCACCGCGCCGAGAACGCCGGCCAGCTCCAGAACGCCCTCGACGCCCTGCCCGGCAGCTTCACCGTCGTCCAGCAGCGGGTCGACACCTCCGCGGCCTTCGCCGCCGGCGGCGGTGTCCTCGTCGCCGCGGCCCTGTCGGTGTCCCTGTGGTGGAACCGCCCCCGGACCCCGGCCCGCTGACGCGCCCGCGCGGCCACCCGGTCGCGCGTGCCGGGCCGGGACGTACGAATCAGCCGTGCACGTGCAGCGAGAGGTGCGAGGACAGGGCGCGCAGGAAGTCCGGGGCGTCGAAGACCGCGCCCGCGGAGGCGACGCCGACGGTCCTGGTCCGGCCGGTGAGGATGCGGTCGACGGCCTCCACCGCGAGCGGCGCGCTGACGGCGTAGATGTCCTGACCGGCGGCGGTCACGCGGCGTTCCGTGTCGCCGGAGCGGACGAGGACGTCGACGACGAAGGTCTGCGCGGAGCGCCCGCGCTCGTCGACGGCGGTCGGTGCCGAGGCGCCGGGAGCCGACAGGTCCGCGGCCGCCCTGGCTGTCATGTAGGTGCGCACCTCCGGGATGTCCAGGTGGCTGGGAACGGTGACGACGTCGGCCATGGTGAACTCCCCGATCACGCTCTGGGGGCCGAGCGGGGCCGGGAACGGCCACTCCAGGGTCGGCAGGGCGTCATCGTGGTACTCCAGCCGCCCGCCGGTGAAGCGGACCCGCCGGCCGCCCCGCCGCCGCGTCGAGACCGCGCCCGCGGCGAGCGTTCCCCCGGTGGGGTGCCAGCCGCTCAGGCCGTAGGCGATGTGCGCCTCGTCCGCCGACGTCCGATCGCCCATCGCGGTGGTGACCAGCAGGTCGCCGAGGCCGCCGTAGAAGGCCATCGCCGGGACCACCACGGTGCCCGCGGCACGGGCGCGCTCCGCGAAGTGCGCGAACGTGTCGGCGTTCGCCTCGATCTCGGCCGCCACGTCGACGTACGGGATGCCGGCCCGCAGCGCCGCCTCGATCACCGGGGCGGCGGTCGAGGCGAAGGGCCCGGCACAGTTGATCACGGCGGCCGCGCCGTCCAGCGCGCGGTCGAGCGAGGCCGGGTCGTCGGCCGACGCCTGCCGCGCCTCGAACCCGGGACGGGCCTTCGCCAGTGCCGCCAGCTTCTCCCGGTCGCGGCCGAGGAGCAGCGGGACGTGCCCGCGCTCGATCGACTCCGCGACCACGAACCGCCCGGTGTGCCCGTAGGCGCCGAACACCGCCACGATCGGACCTGATCCCATGCCTGCCCCCGCATGCTCGAAGTGCTTCACGGGATCGATCCTGTCCTTCCGGCCCACCGGCGCCCAGTGTCCGGAATGACACGTCCCATACAATTTCCGACATGGCCCCTGTCCCGCGCTCCGTCGCGATCGCCGCCACCGAGGGAATGCTGCACTTCGAGCTGGCCCTGGCCTACGAGGTCTTCGGCTCCGCCCCGGACGCCGTGCCCGGCCCCTGGTACGACGTCGACGTGTGCGGCACGCACGCCGTCCGGATCGGCCGGTTCCTGTTGGAGCCGGATCACGGGCTCGACCGGCTGACGCGGGCCGGCACCGTGATCGTCCCCGCCCTGGCGGACGTCGACGAGGACCCGCCCGCCGAGCTGGTCGAGGCGGTGCGCGCGGCCCACGCGTCGGGCGCGCGGGTGGTCTCCCTGTGCACGGGCGCGTTCGTGCTCGCCGCCGCGGGCCTGCTGGACGGGCTGCGCGCGACCACGCACTGGGCGCACACCGACGACCTGGCGGCGCGCCACCCCCGGGTGGAGGTCGACCCGGACGTGCTCTACGTCGACAACGGCAGCGTGCTCACGTCCGCGGGCAAGGCCGCGGCGATGGACCTGTGCCTGCACCTGGTCCGCCGCGACCACGGCTCGGCGATCGCCAACGTGGTGGCCCGCCGCCTGGTCGTGCCGCCCCACCGGGCCGGCGGCCAGGCCCAGTTCGTCACCACACCGGTGCCCGCCCGGGACGGCCACCCCCTGGCCGAGCTGCTCACCTGGGTGATGCGGCGGCTGGACCGGCCGATCACCGTGGAGGACATGGCCCGCCGGGCGAACATGAGCTCGCGCCACCTGGCCCGCCACTTCCACTCGTTCACCGGCACGACCCCGCTGCGGTGGCTGCTGACGCAGCGGATCCGCCGCGCGCAGGAGCTGCTGGAGACCACGGACGACAGCGTCGAGACCATCGCCTCGGCCGCGGGCATGGGCACGGCGACGACGCTGCGCCGCCACTTCCACCGCACGGTCGGCGTACCACCGGACGCCTACCGCCGCACGTTCCGGCCGTGACGGCACGGCGACCCCCCGACCACCGAAGGGAGGGGGCGGCCATGCACGCTCAGAGGTGGCCGACGGTGACCGAAGTGAAGGTCAGCGCCCAGCGGCGCGTCGCGGCCGCCTCCGCCACCGGACGCGCCGCGAGTTTCAGGAGGTCCCCCGGACGACCCGGTAGCGGAGGTGGACGACGTCCCCGTTCCTCGAGGTGATCGTGTCGAGCGGCCGCAGTTCGACCCGGCGGGGTTCCAGGTCGTCGAACAGCCTGGTCCCCGCGCCGAACAGGACCGGCACCAGCTGGAGCCGGATCTCGTCGATCAGACCGGCCCTGAGGAACTGCCGGCAGACCTCGGCGCCGCCGAGCACGACGACGGGCCTGTCCCCGGCGGCGGCCCGGGCCTGGTCGAGCGCGCTTCGCGGGCCGTCGCCGACGAAGGTGAACGAGCCGCTCGGCATCCGCCGATCCGCGCGGACCTCGTGGGTGAGCACGAAACAGCGGCCGGGGAAGGGGACGTCCTTCCACAGGCCGGCCCCGACGTCGTACATGCGCCGGCCGATGATCGTCGCGCCGGACTCCGCGGACAGCGCGGCCGTCAGCTCGGGCTCGTCCGGCATCCACGTGTGGAGGCGCTCGCCGCCCTCGCCCAGCGGACGGTCGCGGCTGATCCGGGGGCCGGCGCTGAAGCCGTCCAGCGAGATCGAGGACTGCATGATGACGGTCATCGGGTCTTCTTCCTGTCGTTGAGGGCGGGAACGAGCGAGACGAACAGGACGGCGGCCGTGAGGGCGAAGGCCGCGGGGTAGCCGAGCGGGTGGACCAGCAGGCCGAACCCGAGGGCGCCGATCCCGATCCCGGCGTCGTAGGCCAGGTTCCACACGACGCTGACCTGGCCGAAGTTCGCGCGGGAGGCCCGCGCGAACATCAGCGACAGCGTGACGTTCTGGGCCGCGCCGAAACCGATCCCGAACAGGGCCGTTCCGGCGAGCAGGGCCCCCTGGTGCGGGACGAGGACCATCAGGGAGACGCCGACGGCGGCCGACAGGACCGACGGCAGGAGAAGGACGCCCTGGTCGTACCTGTCCCCGAACCAGCCCGCGCACCAGCGGGCCAGGGGGGTCACGCAGGACTGCACGAGCAGGGCCGTCGCGGCCGAGCCCGCGGCCAGCGGCAGGAAGGTCAGCAGGATTCCGCTCGCCATCGTGATGGTGGCGAAGATGTACGCGGGCCTGACCAGGTCGGTGTCACGGAGGGCCGCAAGAACGCCGCCGTGGTGTTCCTGCCGCGTGCCCCTGGCGGGCAGGCCGAGGACCGCGACCGGCACGAGCAGGGCCAGCCCCGCGCCGAGGAGGAACACCGGGGTGAAGCCGAACCGCTCCTGCAGCCAGAGCCCGGCCGGCAGGCAGGCGATCGACGGGACCCCGACCGCGAGGCCGTACAGGCCCAGTCCTTCGCCTCTGCGCTCGGCCGGGACGAGGTCACCGATCAGCGCGGCACCGCACACGACCACGATTCCCAGTCCGGCGCCCCTGAACAGGCAGACGACCAGGACGACGACGAGCGGTGGATGGGCCGCGAGCAGGAGGGCGGGAACCCCGAGGAGCAGCAGGCCCAGCCCGACGACCGTGCGGTGGCCGAGCCTGGCCAGCAGCCGCACGACCGCGAACTCGGCGAGCACCGTCCCGAGCATCAGGGTGCCGGTGGCCAGGCCCGCGCCGACGTCGTCCGCGCCGATGCCCGCCGCGTACAGCGGGACGACGGGCATCAGCAGGTAGAAGGCCGACATGGCGCCGACGGAGAAGATGAGGAGCATGGCGATCGGGCGGGTGACGATCGGCTGCCGCGGCGCCTCGACGTTGCTCATGCCGTGAGCCTAGAATCCGACCGGTCCGGAAAGGAGGTCCAGTTCGATGCCCGTCGAGTGGACCGGTTCCGGTCCCGAACTGCTCGTCCCGCTGGACCGGGACAGGCCGTTGCGCGTACAGCTCGAACTGGCCCTGCGCGAGGGCGTCCGCACCGGCCGGTTGGCCGCGGGCGAGCGGCTGCCCTCCTCCCGCGCGCTGGCCCGCGCGCTCGGCGTCTCGCGCGGCCTGGTCACCGAGACGTACGCGCAGCTGCACGCCGAGGGCTACCTGGTCACCCGCCCCGGCTCCGGTACCCGGGTCGCCGCCACCGGGCACGCGTCCCCGGCGGCTCCCGCCCGGCCGGCGCCGCCGCCCCCGATCCGCGTCGACTTCCGTCCCGGCGTCCCCGACCTGGGGAGCTTCCCCCGCGAGCAGTGGAGCCGGGCTCTTCGTCGGGCCTGCCGGGAGGCCTCCACCGAGGAGCTCGGCTACTCGCCCCCGCGCGGCAGCCCCGTACTTCGCGAGGTCCTCGCCGCCTACCTGCGGCGGGTCAGGGGTGCCGCCGCCGACCCGGCCCACACGATCGTCAGCGCGGGCTACACGCAGGGCCTGCAGCTGGTCCTGCGCTCGCTGGGCGACGTACGGACCGTGGCCTTCGAGGATCCCGGCGACCCGGACCACCGCGCGATCGCGGGCATGCTCGGGCTGGAGGTGGTCCCCGTCCCGGTGGACGAACACGGCATGGACGTCGACGCCCTGGCCGCCACCGGCGCGCGCGCCGTGGTCCTCACGCCCGCGCACCAGTCACCGACCGGCGTGGTCCTCGCGCCCGACCGGCGGCAGGCCCTGATCACCTGGGCGGCCTCCCGTGACGCGACGATCATCGAGGACGACTACGACGCGGAGTTCCGGTACGACCGGGAGCCGGTCGGGGCGCTGCAGGGGCTCGCTCCCGACCGGGTCGCGCTGCTGGGTTCGGTGAGCAAGTCGCTCTCGCCGGCGTTGCGGCTGGGCTGGGTCGTCGCCCCGCCCCGGTTGTCCGCGGCGGTCGCGCGGAACAAGCGGCTCGCGGATCTGGGTTCTCCGGGCTTCGACCAGCTGGCCCTGGCGAGCCTCGTCCGCGACGGGCAGTACGACCGGCACCTTCGCCGGATGCGGCAGCGGTACGCGGCTCGCCGTGCGGCCCTCGTGGGCGCCCTGGCGCGCCACGCGCCCGGGGTGGAACTCCTCGGCCTCGCCGCCGGGTTCCACGCGGTCGTCCCGCTGCCCGCCGGGGCCGACGAGCGTTCCGTCGTCGCCACGGCCCTGGAACGGGGGGTCGGCCTGTACGGCATGGAGCCCTACCGGGTCCGGGACGGTCGTCCCCGGCTCGTCCTGGGGTTCGGGAACCTGACCCCCGACGCCATCTCCGAGGGTGTCGCCGCCGTCGCCGACCTGATCGGCGGCCGAGTTCCTGCCCGGGACGTGGCCGACGCCTCGCCGGAACCGCCCGGGACGAAGGCCGCTGCCCGCCACGGCGCCGTTGATCGTCGGTAAGGTGTGGAGATGACGACGAAGGCGTACGCGGCACTCCTTCGGGGCGTCAACGTGAGCGGCCACAAGAGGGTCCCGATGGCCGAACTACGAACGCTGCTCACCGACCTCGGCCACGGCGACGTACGCACCTACCTGCAGACCGGCAACGCCGTCTTCACCAGCGCCCTGGACGACGAGCAGGCGCTCGCGGCACGGCTGGAGCAGGCCGTCGAGGAGCGCTTCGGCTTCGGCGTCGACGTCCTAGTGCGTGATCACGCGTATCTGAGGGCGGTGGCCGACAGCTGCCCGTTCCCCGCGGCCTCGCTCGAAGGCAGGCAGCTGCACGTCACGTACTTCTCCGAGCCGGTCACCGCGTCGCGCCTGGCGTTCCTCGACGCGGCGATGTACCTCCCCGAGGAGTGCCGGCTCGGCGACCGCGCGCTCTACCTCTACACCCCGGGCGGTCTGGGCCGCTCCAGGCTCGCGGAGGCCCTGACGAGGTCCGCGCCCGCCGACGGTGTCATCGCCACCACCCGCAACTGGAACACCGTCGTCAAGCTGGTGGAACTGACCCGGGCCCATCCCGCCTGACCACAGCCGCGAGCGGCGGGTCACCGTCGTCGCCTTCACCGGCCCGCGCCGGGCCGACGGGCCGCCGGGCGGCCTCGGCGCTGCCGAGCTCGTGGAACAACCGCACGCTCCGGTTCCTGTAGGCGTCGGCGTCGGCTCCGGAGGTGGCCTCACCGAGCGTGCGAAGGACGCGGGCCTCTCCCAGCCGATGGCCGGTGTCACGGTGGATCTCCAGGGCCGGCAGGGCCTGCCGTACCGCCTCGGAGGGGTCTCCCGCGGTCAGCGCGATGTCGGCGAGCGCGGTACGGGCGAGCCCTTCCAGCAGGCGGAAGGATCGCTCGCGGGCGATCCGCAGGGCCTGCTCGGCGAAGGAGAGGGCCTCGGTCACGTCGAGCTCGCGGGTCGCGTTCGCCAGCCCGACGAGAGCGATGGTCTTCTCGAACACGTGGGTGTCACCGGCCAGTTCCACCGCCCGGCGATGGTGTTCGGCGGCTTGGACGTGACGGCCGGAGGTGTGGCTGAGCCTGCCCAGCGCGATGTGCGCGAGCGACTCGAAGTAGCGGTCCGCGATGTCGCGGCTGCGTCGCAGCGCTCGTTCCCCGTAGGCCAGCGCCGCCTCGTACCGGCCCAGGTCGCAGTGGACGTCGGCGAGGTAGGCCAGGCAGTGCAGCTCGACGGCGTGGGATCCGGCCTCCTTCGACAGCGAATGCGCCCGATGGAGATGCCGGAGCGCGTCGTCGAACCTTCCCAGCAGGTAGCAGACCTCGCCGAGGTTGAGCGCGGTCATGCCGTCCGTGTCCGGGTGGAGCTCCAGGCCCCGGTCGAGGTGGCCAAGCGCGGGCTCCAGCCGGCCCATCTGCACGTAGACCTGCGAGAGGTTGATGTGCTTGATGCCCTGCATGCCCGACCGGCCGGCCTCCTCGTCCAGCGCGATGCCCTCCACCAGGCAACGGGCCGCGTCGTCCAGCCGCCCGGCGCGCAGGTAGTAGGCGGCGAGGTTGTTCCGGATGGCGGCGGCGCCCTCCGTCCACCCGCCCTGCTCGGCGAGCGAGCGAGCGCGGTCGAGCAGCGAGAGCGCGTCGGGCCGTACCTGGAACGCGTGCGCGTTCGCCAGGGCCAGCATGGCCGCGGCCAGGCCCGGCACGTCCCCCTCCTCCTCCGCGACCGTCACGGCCGCCTGCGCGCAGGAGAGCCAGTCGCTCGTGCTCCCGCTGGCCCAGAAATGGCTGCGCATCGCGTCGGCCAGGAGCCAGGTGGACGGCCGGGGACCGGATCGGGCCGCCTGGTGGACGGCGGCGACGAGGTTGCGATGTTCGGCGGCCAGCCACGCAGAAGCCGAGGCCGGGTCGGCGAACGAGGTGAGCGTCACGCCCTCGGACGTCGCGCCCGGCGGGAGCTTGACCCAGTGGGCGTGGCTCTGCCCGACGGCGGCCCGGACGTTCAGCAGGTACCAGTCGTAGAGGCGCTGCCTGGCCTTCGCGACGTCCTCCGGGCGCTCGTCCTCGACGGCGCGTTCCGCCGCGTACAGCCGCAACAGGTCGTGGAAGCGGTAACGGCCGGGCTCGTACTGGTCGACCAGGTGTGCGGTGGCCAGCCGGGTGAGCTCCTGCCTGGTCCCGGCCGGGAGGGACCCCGTGAGGGCCGCGGCCGCGTCGAGGGTGAAATCCACCCCGGGGACGAGCCCGAGCAGCCGGAACAGCCGGGCCGCGCGCGGCGGCAGCGCGGCGTAGGAGAGGGCGAACGCCGCCTCCACCGCCGTGCTCCCGGCGTCGTCGATCGCCAGTCCGGCCATCCGGTCACCGGCGCGAAGCGCCGTGAGGTACTCCCGCACCGTGCCGTAGGCGCCCCGGCTGATGTTCGCCGCCGCGATCCGCAGCGCGAGCGGCAGATGGGCGCACAGCCGGGCGAGTTCGCCCAGCAGGCCGGGCGACGCCTCGTGGTGGCTCGCGCTGAGCAGCCGGGTCAGCAGGGCCACGCCCTCCTCGTCGTCGAGCACGTCCAGCTCCACGATCAGGGCGTCGTGGTGGACCTTCAGGCCGGACAGGTCGTTGCGGCTGGTGACCACGACCGCGCTGTCGCGGTTGGCCGGAAGGAGCGGGCGGACCTGCTCGGGATCGGTCGCGTTGTCGAGCACCAGCAGCAGCCGGCGATCCGCCGTCATGGTGCGGAACAGGGAGATCCTGGCGTCGACGTCGAGCGGGACGCTCGCCGGTGGCACGCCGAGGGACGTCAGGAAGCTGCCCAGCGCGTCGGCGGCCGTCTTGGCGGCACTGTCGGAGTAACCGTGCAGGTTGTAGAAGAGCTGGCCGTCGGGGAAGCGGTGGCGCACGCGGTGGGACCAGTGCACGGCGAGCGAGGTCTTGCCGACGCCGGCCGTACCGCTGATCACTGACAGCCTGGCCGCGGTGGGATGGGCCTCCGCGGTGGTCAGGTAGGCGTTCAGCTGCCTGATCTGCCGCTCGCGGCCGGTGAAGGTGGCGATGTCGGCCGGGAGCTCGGCGGGGACGGTGCCGGGGCGGGGGCCGGAAGCAGCATCGGCGCGGGGACCCGAGGGAGTGCCGGCGCGGCGGCCGGAAGGGACGCCGGGGCGGGGGTTCGACGGGAGGAAGACGGGCCTGTCCGCCGCGGTTTCCCGGCCGAGGGCCCTTGCGTGGGCGTCCTGCAGCTCGGGGCTCGGTTCGATGCCGAGGTCGTTCCTGAGCCGATCGCGGAGGTCGCCGAAGAAGCGCAGCGCCGCGGCCCGCTGCCCGGACGCGGCCAGTGCCAGCACGATCCGCGCGTTCAGTCCCTCGTGCAGCGGTTCAGCCGGGAGGACTTCACGCAGCCGCTCCAGCGCGGCCTGATGGTGTCCTCGCCCCATGGCCAGATCGGCGTGGTCCAGGACCGCGGCGAGGCGTTGCTGGGACACGGCGACGATGACCGGATGGTGGAGCGCGTGCGGGGCGAGGTCGGCCAGCGGTTGCCCCCGCCATAACGACAGCGCCCGCTCATAGGCCTGTTCGGCGTCCTCGGTCCTGCCCGCGTCACGATGGGCCGCCGCCCGTGCCGTCAGGTCGGCGAAGTCCAGCAGGTCGCTCTGACCGTCCGCGAGGGTGAGGCGGTAGCCCGCGCCGGTACGGCTGATCGGCCCCTCGCCCGCGCCGCCGTCGAGGAACCTCCGCAGGCGTGACACATGGGTGTGCACCAGATTCGCGTAGGTGGCGGGGATCTCCTCTCCCCAGAGGAAGTCGACGATCTCCGTCTGGGTGACGACGCGGTTGGCCTGAAGCGTGAGCAGGCCCAGGAGACGGCGCTGCATGGGAGGCTTCAGGTCGGCGGCGTGCCCGTGCACGCGAACCGCCAGCGGCCCCAGGAGGTCGATCCGCAGCACCGGGTCCCTGGGGTGCCGCGACCGGCCGTCGCCGGTTTCCCGGAGCAGATCGAGATCGGCGCCGGACAGGCCGGCCGCCTCCATCAGCCTGCGCACGGATCGGGCGTGGGGGCGCTGGACCGTGCCCTGCTCGATGTCGCGCAGCGTCCGGATGCCGACGCCGGCACGATCGGCCAGTTCCCGCTGGGTGACGCCTGATCTCTTCCGGTACGCGAGCAGCATTTCACCGAGCGTCATGGCGCCTCCCCCGAGACATGATCCCCGTCAATTCGACAAACTACTGCGTCACCACCGTTTAAGGCATCGTGATTTCTCTAGCAGTAAGCGACTTATAGCGATATATCCCTTCTTGAGTGGCATCGGCGCAGGTGCGTCGTCCAGGTGATGTTCGATCTCCGGCCGTCGGTCCCGTACGCCCGGCTCGCCGAAAAACCATGGCCCGAAGGCGACAATGGAGGTTCCGTTTCGTTCGGAAGGGACGGCCCGTGACCGCGATCATGCGAAGACGGTGATCCGTTTCGGGCCGATGTCACCGGAGAAAGGCCGTCACGTCGCATCGGCGATGACAGCCCCGTTCGCGCCCCGGAGCGAATCTCCGTCCGGACGCCGTCACGGGGTGTACGACCGCTCGAACAGCCTCGAACAGCCTTGGACAGCCTCGGACAGGTCGCCCTCGGCCACGTGGTCGGGTCGACGGCGATCCGGCGCTGCCGGCACCTCCGTCGGCGGCGAGGTCACGCACGGCCACGCCGTCCACCGCGACAGGACGGGAGGCGACGACGGGAAGCGGCCTTCCGCCCCCGTCATCGCGCGAGCAGCGGCAGCGCCGGGAAGCCGTGGTGCCGCCACAGCAGCCGCGAGGTCTCCTCCGGGTAGGCGGCGACCGTCGACGGCGTGTCGAAGAGGTGCGCGAGGCGGCGATCGGCGTCGTACGGGGGCCAGCCCGGGTCGCCGTGAGCGGCGAACGCCGTCCACGCCCGGCGCATCCGCGCGGACAACTCCTCCGCCTCCGGGGAGGGCGGGTCGCCGATCAGCGCGGCGGTCTGCCCGCTGCCCAGGTTGCCGAAGACGAGCGGCACGTCCAGGCCGTGGCAGGCGCCGAGGACACCGTCCAGTCCCGGGGCGGGCCAGGTCAGCTCGTAGAGGTGAGCCCGGCCACCGCCCGCGATCTGCGCGTCGGCGAGGTGAAGGCTCGGCATGCGGAACAACCAGTCCGCGTTCACCAGCTCGTACAGTTCCTCGTCGGTCGCGGCCGGGAACGCCTCCCGGTACCGGCGCGCCCCGTCCGGGCCGGGGGCGAGCATGCGCAGGGCGGTCTCGGCCTGCTTGTGCGTGACCTGGCCGAGCACGCCGTCGATCAGGCCGAACAACCGGTGCTCGTCACGCGTGTGCCCGGCGAGAAGCCCGACTCCCCGGGCGGCGCCGCCCGCCAGCGCCTGCCATGGGGTCATCGGCAGGACGTCACCGTCGACGACCGGTGCGAACGGGATCGGCCGGTGGGTGATCCGTCCCCAGCGCTCCCGCGACCGCGCCGTCCTGGCGAAGACCGCATCGCCCGCGGCGAGCAGCCGGGCCGGGGCCACCGCCGACAGGCCGGACACCGTGGGCCCTACCCCCAGCTCGGCGGCGAAGGTGGCGGCGATGTCGGCGGCCAGCTCGGGGGAGAAGAACGTCCCCGGCACGCTCTGCGCGACCGCCCGGTGGAAGAGCCCGGCAGCGCGCGGCATGGCGAGCAGCGCGGCGACCGATCCGCCGCCCGCCGACTGGCCGAAGACCGTGACCCGGTCCGGGTCGCCCCCGAACACCCGGATGTCGTCCCGCACCCACCGCAGGGCCGCGACCTGGTCGAGCAGTCCCCGGTTGGCCGGGGCTCCCTCGATCTGCGCGAAACCCTCGACACCGAGACGGTAGTTGAGGGTCACGACCACGACCCCGCTCCCGGCCAGGTGCCCGGCGTCGTACTCCGGGAAGCCGGAGTGGCCCATGGCGTAACCGCCGCCGGGGATCCACACCATCACCGGAAGTCCCGCTTCCGGATCCGGTTCCGGTGTCCAGACGTTGACCGTCAGCCAGTCGTCGCCGACGGCGTCCCGGGACGCCCCGAGCACGCCGGACTGCGGGGGCGGCGGGCCGTACGCGACCGCCGGGCGCACCCCGTCCCAGCCACGCGCCGGCTCTGGCGCGGCGAAACGGAGGGAGCCGACCGGCGGCTCGGCGAACGGGATGCCGCGGAAGACCGCCAGGCCCGCCTCACGGCCGCCGCGGAGAACGCCGGCCCTCGTGCGGACCTCCGGCTCGGACTCGGACGGCTTGCGGGAGGCGGTGACGGCCATTTCGCGCTTTCCTCTCCGTTCGGCCTCACCGAGCATCCCAGCGCGCGCAGGCCGCGGGCAAAGCATTTGGGGGCGGCCTGCCTGAGCCCGAGACCCGCGTCGGCCTGACCGTGAACGCCTTCGGAAAACGGTTCCTCCGCGTGCCGGAGCCCTTCTCCCGGCAGACCGGGCGGCTCCTGTCCCGAATCGTCTCGGCTCTCGTCCGAGCACCGTGATCCGGGTGGCGACGTGTTCTCGCTCGGTCCTTCGACCCGGTGATCGCGGCCCCCGCCGGGCCGATGACCCGTGGAGGGCGCATCACACCCGATGTGGTCCGTGCCGGGGTCCGCGCCCACCGACGGCTCGAACACCGACCGGACGAAGACGGCACAATGCCTGTATGACGAGAGAACTGCCGGTCGTCGACCTGTCGGGCCCCGATGTCCCTGCCCGTATCGAGGCCGCGTGCGTCGACAACGGCTTCTTCTACGTCAGCGGCCACGGCGTCCCCGAGAGCCTGATCGCCGAGCTGGACGCGGCCGCGCGCCGCTTCTTCGCGCTGCCCGAGGAGCGCAAGCTCCAGATCGCGATGGCGCGCGGCGGCCGGGCCTGGCGCGGCTTCTTCCCCGTCGGCGGCGAGCTCACCTCGGGCCGCCCCGACCTGAAGGAGGGCGTCTACTTCGGCGCCGAGGCCGAGCCCGACGGCACCCCGCTCAAGGGCCGCAACCTGTTCCCCGACGCCGACGTCCCCGAGTTGCGCGCGGCCGTCCTGACGTACCTCGACGTCATGACCACGACGGCGCAGCGGGTGATGGGCGGCATCGCGCTGAGCCTCGGCCTGCCCGAGCGCTACTTCGCCGACGGGTACACCAGGGACCCGACGATCCTGTTCCGGATCTTCCACTATCCGCCCGGCACGGGCGCCGCCGAGGAGTGGGGCGTCGGCGAGCACACCGACTACGGGCTGCTGACCCTGCTGCTCCAGGACGACAACGCCGGCCTCCAGGTCCGTACCCGCGACGGCTGGATCGACGCCCCGCCGATCCCCGGCACGTTCGTGTGCAACATCGGCGACATGCTCGACAGGCTGACCGCGGGCCACTACCGCTCCACGCCGCACCGCGTCCGCAACGCCTCCGGCCGCGACCGCCTGTCGTTCCCGTTCTTCTTCGACCCCGGCTGGCACGACGAGGTCCCGCCCCTCCCGTCGGTCCCCGGCCGCGAGGACCGCCCTCGCTGGGACGGCCAAGACCTCAGGGCCTTCTCCGGCAGGTACGGCGACTACCTGACGGCCAAGGTCGCCAAGGTCTTCCCCGAGTTGGCCGCCGAGATCTGAGGGGGGACCCGGCGGGGAGCGCGGCCGAGCGCGCGGACTCCGGTGCGCCGGCTCGAAGCAGGCAGGAGAAGCCCGTTCGGCCCCGCAGCGAGAGGGCGTCCACCGAGGCGGACACCCTCTCACATCCGAGCCTGACCGCCGACCCGGCCGACGTTTCCGCTCACGGCACCGGCGGACGCCCCGTCATCCGAGGTGACCGGCTCCTTTGCGGGTCCGGCTCCCGCGACATCCCTGCAGTCGCGGTGGTCAGGCGGCCTGCCCGCGGGTGACGTAGAGCTTCATGTCGGTGAAGTCGAGGGTGATGGTGTTGGGCTTGTGGAAACTGTGGAAGAAGACGGCCGGCACGTCGAACCCGTCGGGGGCGAGCGGCGCGTCCGGGTTCGTGAAGCAGTAGATGTCATCGGCGGCGACGTCGCCGAGGCGCATCTCCTTCGGGTAGCAGGGGTAGGCGACGGCCGGGTGGCTGCCGGCGAAGGTCTCGACCGGGCGATCGCGGTCGACGCGGACCCGCAACTGCTTGGCCGTCTCCTTCTTCACGATCCCGGCGACCTCGCTGTGTCCGCCGAAGAGCACGCCCACCACCCCCGTGCCGGAGCCGGCGGCACCGGCGATGCCGCCCCTGCTGTGGAGCCCGTGCTCGCGGGCCATCCACATCGGCAAGGGATCGGCACCCGCCCGTTTGGCGGCGGCGCGTGCCTTACCTGCCGTTTCGGGGGTCCGGCGCCGCAGGATCAGCTGCCGGCCCGCGTAGTCGAAGGTGGTCAGCAGGTGGTAGAAGACCCACATGCCGATCATGCCGTCGTTGTCGGTGCTGACATCTCCGCCCGACTCCGCCGTCGACCAGCTCACGGGGACGTTGCGCAGTTCGATGCCGCCCAGCCTGAACGAGTCCAGGACCCCGTAGTGTGCCCATACGACGCCGTCCAGGAAATCCATCTTCTCGCTGACGACAGGGCTCAGCCCGGCCTCCTTGGCCACCTTCGCCGACACCTGCAGCGACGGGGCGCCGGTGTAGAACGTGAAGCGCTTCGGCGATCCGCCGTTGACCGAGGCCTCCACCAGCGGTCCCGGGTCCATCTGCTTCCAGGGCAGCTGCGCGGTGCCGCCGTGGACCTGGTACGGCTCGCCGGAGAACGCCGCGAACCATTTGGCGTAGCTCTCCTCGCCGGCGACTCGCCAGTGCGGTGCCGAGAGGGAGAGCTTGTCCTGCCGGATGTAGCAGTCGGCCAGCAGCCGGTTGGCCTGCTTGTCCCCGGGTGCCAGCTCGACGGCCAGCTTGAGGTACTTCTCGGCGTCGGGGAACCGGTTGGCCAGCAGCCCCACGTAACCGCGCTGGCGAGCCGCGTGCACGTTCCCGGGATTCTTTCTCAGGATCTCCTCGTACGCGCGGCCGGCCTGCTCGAACCTCCCGGCCTTGAACAACGCGTCCGCGTCACCGCCGTCGGGCTTGAACAACGCGTCGGTGTCACCGCCGCCGGTCACCGCCGTGGCCGCCTTGCCGAGCAGCGGCACCGTCGCGGCCGTACCGGCCAGCACGGCGGCGCCCCGCAACAGCGAACGCCGGTCCCATCGCCTGTCATCAGCCATGCCTTCTCCTATTCATGATCATTTTCACCGTGACGTTCCGCCGGGCGGACGGACACAGCGGCTCTGGGCTCCCGTCCGCCGTGGACAGCCCGGGAAGACCGGCTCAAGGCCCTCTCGCACGGCCGGGTCGTTTCCGATCGACAACACTCGCGACACGCCGCCGGGTCTTACCGCGCCCTCGGTGACCGGCCCGCGGCTCGCCCGTCGACGCCACCCACTGTCTCCGAGCCGTGTCCCCGCCCCGTTCGTGCCGTGTCATGGTCGTGTCACGGCCGCGTCGGCGGTGGCGGCCGTCGAGCGACCCTCTCGGGATCGGCTTTGAGCCAAGATGACCTGAGTCCCCTGATCCGGGAGGGTGCGTGATCGTGTTCGCGTGTACGGGCTGTGATGCCTCGCTGACCTTGCCCGTGTCGCGGGTCGTGCTCCCCGCTCACGCCCATCAGAGGTACGGCCACGAACTCCTGCCCGCGCTCATGGAACCTGGGACCTACGCGGTGGATCCGGAACCCTTCGGACCGCCGTGGCGTCGATGGGAGGAGATCGGCGCGGAGGAGGCAGAGGCCCGAGGTGTGTACGCACCGGTCTTCGCCCTGTCGTACGGGCCGCCGGGAGCGGTCGCGATCACATTGGGTGACATTCGCGGGACCGTTCTGATTCCGGAGCGATGCGACGGCCTCTGCTGCGGTCTGGACAGCAGGAACGGCCCCAACCTGGCGTGCGCGCGGTGCGGTCATGCCGTGGCCACCCTCATCGACGACTGCGGGCACTGGCAGGTGGTGTGGCTGGACCCGTGCGCCGTCCGTCTCCTCGACGTCGATGCGCCCGCTCGCCGAGTGCTCGGCTGGGAGGAGCTGCGGGAGCAGCCGGAGAGGCCACCGGTTGATCCGATCGGGGCGTGGAGTCCGGTGTGGGAGGCCGCGGTCTCGGTGGCGCTGGCACACCTGCTGGCCGCGTCGGGCGGTGCGCGGGTCGTGGTTCCCGACGGCCCTGTCGCCGATGCGTTCCGTCCGGCGCTCGATGTCCTGCTTCCTGCCGGGCCGCCGACGAGGAGCCTGGCCCTGGCCGGACCGGGCCTGCCCGACACGGTCACGGACATCGCCCTGGTTCCGCGACACCCGCAGACCGGGGAGACATGGCCGTCCGGCACGGAGGCGGTGGTGCCACTGGCCGCCGAGGTGTGGACGTACATGGCCTTCAGCGGCAATCGGCGGCTCCGCCCCGCGTCGGGCGGGCTACCTGACGGCGTCTACCGCGATGACCCTCCACCACCGCCGCCACCCAGCCCGTTCCGGCTCGACCGGCAAATGTTCCTCGACGCGCTGGCACGACTGCCGGAGGTTCGTCAGCCATGGCTGCGTGCGGTTCACGACGACGTACAGGACCGCCGAACCAACCTCCCGTTCTGGTGGTAGGAAGACGCGCTCCTGGCCGGCGCCCCGGTCCACGTCGTCGCTCGACCCGGCCATGCCGATCCGTCCATCACGCTCCGCGTCTACGCTCACGTGATCCGAGCAGCGGAAGCCTCCGTAGCCGATGTCTTCGCGGACGCCGTCGGCGAGTAGGGAGGAGGCCCTATTAGAGCCGCTAACACAATGAGCTGAGGCGACGCCAGCAGATCAGGGCACAGCCGAGGCTGAGGAAGGCTTCGTGGATGTCGTCGCGGACTTCCCAGCGGATGCG